>JBFXJV010000068.1:0-11470 GCA_050174515.1 Methylocystis sp. | reverse complement strand
GGGCCCGAGATGATCATAGAAGATGAACGGCCCGACCATCTGCCGCCAGTCGTCGGGCAAGCCGCGCCGGACGCTGAAGCCGCCGAGATCGCGCGCACGCGGCGCAATCCGCAATTCAATCGTCTTCGCCGCCACATCGGCGCCGCCGGAAATGGACATGTTGAGGCCTCGTCTCGCGCATAGGCTGCGCCAGTAGCTATGGCCGCCCGGCAGCGGATCAAACGCAACGCGTCATGCGCCGCGGCGCTTGCCTTTCCTAACGCATCCGACAGTCGCCGTCCGCCGCATTTTCTTGCTCTTCATGCATCTTGGAGTCGGACTGGCGTCGACGCTGATCGCCTGAGGCGCTGAATGCGACGCGCGCTTCATTCCGCCGGCGCTCGAATAGAAGCTGAACGACATGGCCAGAGCCGCCGCCACGAGGAAAATAAACATTCGCATGTCATCGGTCCCTGCAATGAGGCTCCGATGATCGGCCAGGAGGCCTCGGCGCGCTGTGCGTCCGCGCACAGGCGAAGCGCGGGGCATGCAAAGCCTCGCGCAGGGCTACATCGCGCGGCGCGCGCTGGCGCGCGGCCCGGGCAGTCGGGCTTCGCGGCGGTCCGCGCCTCCTCCTCGCCCTCGCGCGCTGCTTTCCGGTCTGAGTTTATCCCCCATTCGCCTTCGCATGGGCGGCGACGATATCGCGCGCCTGTTTGCCGACGACTTCCGCGAGATGGTCGAAGCGCGCCTGATAGAAGCCCGCGCCGGCGGTCGCCGAGCGCAGTTCGACGATGAGATTGTCCATCTCCGCTTCGGGAATCAGCGTTTCGAGCCTGTCCCAGCCTTCCCAGCCCTCGCGCGGACCAAAGCCCATGATCTGCCCGCGCCGCGCCGAGACGATGCCGGTCGCGCGCGACATGGCGTCGCTCGGCACGAAAATATCGACCGCGAGCACCGGCTCGAGCAGGATCGGCTCGGCCTTTTCCAAAGCCTCGCTCATGCCGATGCGCGCCGCGGTGCGGAAGGCCATGTCGGAAGAGTCGACAGAATGATAGGAGCCGTCGGTCAGCACCGCCTCGACGTCAACGACTGGAAAGCCCAGCGGGCCATGCAGCAGGGCGTCCTGACAGCCCGCCTCGACGGACGAAAAATATTGTTTGGGCACCGCGCCGCCGTGCACGCGTTCGCTGAAGGCGAATCCTTCGCCGCGGCCGCGCGGCGCAATCTCCATCACCACGTCGCCGAACTGGCCGTGGCCGCCCGACTGCTTCTTGTGGCGGCCGCGAATGGTGACCTTCTGGCGGATCGTTTCGCGATAGGCGACCGTCGGCTTGGAGGATTCGACCGCGACATTGAATCGCGAGCCGAGACGTTCGAGCGCGACGCGCAGATGCATCTCGCCCTGGCCGAAGAGTTTGATCTGCGACAGCTCCTGGTCATGGACAAAGACCAGCGAGGGATCCTCTTCGATGAGCTTCCCCATCGCCGCTGCAAGCCGCATTTCGTCCTTTCGATCCTTCACATTGAGCGCCAAAGCATGCACGGGATCGGGAACATGCGCGCGAGTCGCCTTCAACTCCTCAGCGCCGGCACGTGCGTCGGCGACGATATTGTCGCCGGTCTGCGCATGATCGAGACGCCCGAGCGCGACGACCTCTCCGGTCTTCGCCTCGGTTATTTTGCTCGTCGCCGCGCCCATCAGACGCGACATGCCAGAAATGCGATCCTCGCCCTGAGGCGAAGCGACCGTGCTCCCGTCCGCAATGGCGCCGCGCAGCACGCGCGCCACCGACAGTTTGCCGCCGTGCGGCGTGTGAATCGTGCGGATGACGCGGGCGAGCGCCGGACCGCTATCGCCGACGCCGAGCCGCGCGCGGGTCGCGTCGATTCCCGGCGCTTCGTGACGCAGCGCCTTCAAGAGCCGCGTGACGCCGGCCCCCCGTTCGGCCGATCCGATGAAGAGCGGCGCGACGAGCCCCGCGCGCAACTCCTTGGTGAGATCGTCGAAGACCTGGTCGCGCGGCGGCTCGATGTCGGAAATCAGCTCCTCCATCAAAGCGTCGTCATAGTCGGCGAGGCGCTCCAGCATCGAGTAGCGCGCTTCCTTTTCGGTCGCCGCGTCCCCCTTGGGAATGTCGATGACTTCCGACGGCGCGTGCTCGCGATAGACATAGGCGCGCTCCAGCGCGAGATCGATGAAGCCGACCGCGACGCCATTGTTCCAGATCGGAATCTGCCGCAGCAGCAGCGGCGTGCGCGACGCCGGCTGCAGAATGTTCAGCGCCTCGCGCACGTCGATCGTCGCTGCGTCGATCTTATTGAGGAAAATGAAATGCGGCGCGCCGAACTCTTCGAGTTGGCGCAAAATGAGTTGCAGCGCCGGAACCTTGCGGGGGTCGGCCTCGCAGACGACGACGGCGGCGTCGACCGCGGGCAGGATGTTGCGCGATTCATGGGCGAATTCGACGGAGCCCGGCAGATCGACGAAAGTATAGCGATCGCCCATATAGTCGACGGTCGCGACATTCGACTCGACGCTCATCTGATGGGCGCGGGCTTCGGGACTTGAATCGCCGACGCTCGCGCCCGCAGCGACGCCCCCCTGGCGCGGAATCGCGCCGGCATGGGCGAGAATGGCCTCCAAAAGAGTCGTCTTGCCGCATTGAAAAGGGCCCACCAGCGCGATCAGCCGGGGGCCCTGTGCTCTCGCCTCGTGCGAATGCGCTCCTTGGGACGGCGTTTGGCCCATCACTCCCTCCTTATTGTCGGAGCCTGATTTATCCGGCCCCGTTAGCTCATGGTTTCACCATGAGGCCGCGAGCGCAAGCCGGGGCGCACATACCGCGGCGCGGCGCGCCCGGCGCTTCCACGGCCGCCGAAAGCGCGATAGAAGGCGCGACCGATACCTCAACGGAGCTGTTATGCGCCCTAGCAAACGCGCGCCCGATGAAATGCGCCAGGTGAGTTTCGAGCGCGGCGTCGCTCGCTACGCCGAGGGCTCCTGCCTCGTGAAATTCGGCAATACGCAGGTGCTCTGCGCGGCGTCGCTCGAAGACAAGCCGCCGCCGTGGCTGCGCGGCCAGGGCCGCGGCTGGGTGACGGCCGAATATTCCATGCTGCCCCGCGCCACGCATACCCGCACGCGGCGCGAAGCGGCCGCCGGCAGGCTCTCCGGACGCACCCAGGAGATCCAGCGCCTCATCGGCCGTTCGCTGCGCGCCGTCACCAATCTGTCGGCGCTCGGGGAGCGGCAGATCGTCGTCGACTGCGACGTGATCCAGGCCGATGGAGGAACCCGCACGGCGTCGATCACCGGCGCCTGGCTGGCGCTGCACGATTGCTTCAACTGGATGCGGTCGCGCTCGATCGTCAAGGAAAGCCCGCTGCGCGATCACGTCGCAGCAGTCTCCTGCGGCATTTTCAACGCGACGCCCGTGATCGATCTCGATTACGCTGAAGACTCGACGGCCGAGACCGACGCCAATTTCGTCATTACCGGCTCAGGGGGACTCGTCGAAATTCAGGCGACCGCCGAAGTCGCGGTCTTTTCGCAAGATGAGCTTTCGGCGATGCTGGGGCTCGCTCAAAAAGGCGTCGCAAATCTTGTGGCGCTGCAAAAAACGGCGCTCGCTTAAGCCAAAACACGGCGGCAATCGCCGTCATTGCCGCGCAACGCCTGCGACGCGCTTAGGCCGCCGCCGGCGGATTGATCGGCTGCGGATCGGACTCGAGCAGCGCATAAAGCAAATGGTCGCGCCACTGGCCATTGATATTGAGATAGGAGCGCGCATAGCCCTCCTGTTTGAAGCCAATGCGCTCCAGCAATCGCTTTGAAGGTTCGTTGGTCGGCAAACATGCCGCCTCGATGCGATGGAAGCCTCGTTTTTCGAAGGCATAAGCGCAGGCGGCGCGAACCGCGCGCGTCATATGGCCCTTGCCTGCGTAGGGCTCGCCCATCCAATAGCCGAGCGTCGCCGCCTGCGACACGCCGCGCCGAACGTGTCCGAAGGAGAGGCCGCCCATCAGCGCATCGTCCTCGTCGCGAAAGATGAAAAAGGAATAGGCTTCGTCGCGCGCCATTTCCTCGGCATGACGACGCACGCGATAGCGAAAGCTCGCGCGCGTCAGATCGTCGATCGGCCAGAGCGGCTCCCACGGCGTCAGGAAGGAGCGGCTCTTCTCACGCAGTTCGGCCCATTCGACGTAATCGCGCATTTCCGACGCGCGCAGATAAAGGCCTTCGCCTTTGATCGGCAGGTCGCGGCGTCCGATTACGCTAAAGATGGCCATCGTGCTCCTTGCCAGAACTTGTCAGTTCTTCGCCGCGCGCGCATGCTGCGAAATGAATTCGGCGACTCGCGCGCCGTCATTTTCAAGAATCGTGAATCGCTCTGGCGCGTCAAGACGCGCCGCGATATTTTCAGGCGGCTGCGGACGCAGCCCGATAGCGCGCTCGATGGCGTCGGGGAACTTCGCCGGATGCGCGGTCGACAGCGCGATGACGGGCGTCGCAGGGTCCTTCGCGAGGCGCGCGCGCGCCGCGCTGACGCCCGTCGCCGTATGCGGATCGAGCACATAGCCGGTCTCGCGCCAGGTGCGACGGATCTCGTCGGTGGTCTCGGCTTCGCCGACCGATTGCGCGTCGAATTCGGCGCGGATCGCGGCAAGCGCTTCAGCCGGAATGTCGAAAGCTCCTGATTGATCGAGCGAAGCGAATGCGGCGCGGACTGCGGCGGGATCGCGTCTTGTCGCATCGAACAATAGGCGCTCGAAGTTGGACGAAAGCTGAATGTCCATCGACGGCGATTGAGTCGGCGTCACGCCGCGCGGCTCGTAACGTCCGCTCGCGAGCGCGCGCGCCAAAATGTCGTTGGCGTTGGTGGCGACAAGGAGTCTCTCGACCGGAAGGCCCATCCGCTTGGCGACATAGCCGGCGAGCACGTCGCCGAAATTGCCGGTGGGGACGGCGAAGGAAATATGCCGATGCGGCGCGCCGAGCGCGACGGCGCTGGTGAAGTAGTAGACGGTCTGCGCGACGACGCGCGCCCAATTGATCGAATTGACGCCGGCCAATCCGACGCGGGTTCGAAACTCGGAGTCGCGAAACAGCCGCTTCAATATTGTCTGGGCGTCGTCGAAAGTGCCCTGCAGCGCGATCGTATGAACATTGTCGTCGGCGACCGTCGTCATTTGCTTGCGCTGCACGTCGGAGACGCGGCCATGCGGAAACAGGATGAAGACGTCGACGCGATCCAGTCCCTTGAACGCCTCGATCGCCGCGGCGCCGGTGTCGCCCGACGTCGCGCCGACAATGGTGGCGCGCAGATTTCGCTTTTCGAGCACATGATTCATCATGCGCCCGAGGAGCTGCATCGCCAGATCCTTGAAGGCGAGCGTCGGTCCGTGGAAAAGTTCCAGAATGAAGAGATTGTTGGCGATCTGCGTCAGCGGCGCGATGGCGCTGTGACGGAATTCGCTGTAGGCGCTCGTGGTCTGCGTCTGCAGAATGTCGGGTGAAAAGGTCTCGCTGAGGTAAGGCGCGATCAGTCGCGCCGTCGCTTCGGCGTAGGGGCGTCCGGCGAGTGCGGCGATGTCGGAAGGCGCCACGCGCGGATAGGCGAGCGGCGCGTAGAGCCCGCCGTCGGTCGCAAGACCGGCGAGCAAAACGTCATCGAAGCCAAGCTGAGCGGCCTCGCCGCGCGTTGAGAGATAGCGCAACCTTTGATCCATCGATGCCAAGGGCGCGCCGCTGGCGACGCGCCTGTCCGTGCGCCTTTTCATAACATATTCGGTATCGCCGCAAGGCCGAGGCTACGGCATGTCCGTACGCGCCAGGACGCCGCGCGCATAAAGCGCGAAAATGACCAGGAGCGCGAGGGACAGGCCGAACCACGTAACGGCGTATGAAAAATGATTATTGGCGATTGTTGGAACGCCGCCGACGGGGCGCGGCCAGTCAGACGCCGTGGCGGGAGCGGCGTCGAGAACGAGCGTGAAAGGCGCGGCGTCGGTCAGTCCCAGCGCCGCGGCGATCGCGGCGGGATCGCGCGCAAAGAACACGCCCCTTTCCGGCTCATCGGCGGGCGTGAAAGGATTGCGCCGCTCCGGCGCGCGCAGCAATCCGACCAGCGTCGCCTCGCCGGGAGAAGCCGCGCGCAAGCCGGCGTCATTGGCTCTTGAAGCCGGAAGAAAACCGCGATCGACGAGGACGACGCCGCCGCCCGTCAACTCGAAAGGCGCCGCCAGCAAATAGCCCGGTTCTTGGCTTGCCCCCTCCGGCGGCGCGGAGAAGATGAGCGCGCCGCCGCCGCCGACGAAGCGACCGGTCGCGCGAACATGCGTGAAGTCATAGTCATCGGCGCGAAGCGCGGCCCATCGTTCCGGGGGGGGAATCGGTTGTGGCGCTTGCGTGGCGCGCTGTTCGATTCGCGCGATCAGCGCCTCTTTCTCGCCGAGCCGCCGCACCTGCCAAAACCCGAGACTGACCAGCGCGGCGAAAAGCAGCGCGGTGGCGATCGCCGGCCACAGCAGCGCGCGCGCAAAAGGGTTCACGACTGATGGCGGCTTTCTTCGGCCTTGTTGAAATATTGCAGCGCGATCAGCAGACCTTTCGCAGGCCGCAAGAGCCCAAGGCAGAGCGCCGCCGACAGCGGCGCAAGAATGGCGGCGTGCACCCAATAGGAGGGCTGATATGTCACCTCGACATACCAGAGCACCGCGATGGCGATGAAGCCGACGATCGTCATGACGAAGATCGCCGGGCCGTCGCCCGCGTCGGCGAAGGAGAAATCCAGTCCGCAGACCTCGCATTTCGGCGCGACGGCGAGCAGGCCCTTGATCATGTGTCCCTTGCTGCAGCGCGGACACCTTCCGAGGGCGCCGTCAACATAGACCGACAGCGGCGGATAGACATGCTCTTCTGACATATTGGGCCTCCAACGAAAACGGTCACGGGCGCGCCCGTGACCGTCCGAAGTTCAGGTCGGGCGGCGCGGCGCCTATTCCATGACCCCGCCCCAGTTCCCCCACACATAAATGCAGGCGAACAGAAACAGCCAGACGACGTCGACGAAGTGCCAGTACCAGGCGGCGAACTCGAATCCCAGGTGCTGATCCGCCGTGAAGGCGCCCTTGAAGACTCGAAGCAGGCACACGAGGAGGAAGATGGTGCCGACGATCACGTGGAAACCGTGAAAGCCGGTGGCCATGAAGAAGGTCGAGCCGTAATTCGTCGCCGCGGGCTTCGCCGGGTCGAAGGCGAAAGCGAAAGGCGCATGGAGATATTCATAGGCCTGGATCGTCGTGAACAGCAGGCCGAGCGCGATCGTCGCGATCAAACCCTTCTTCAGCGTGTCGCGATTATTTTCCAATAGGCCGTGATGAGCCCAGGTCAGAGTCACGCCGGAGCTGAGCAGAATGATCGTATTGAGCAGCGGCAGTTTCCAGGGGCTTAAGACTTCGACGCCCTTTGGCGGCCAGATGCCCTGGAACAATTCGGTGCGCAGAACCTGCGCCGCGTCGTCCGGGAAAAGCGCCGAATTGAAGAACGCCCAGAACCAGGCGACGAAGAACATTACTTCCGAGAAGATGAAAAGGATCATCCCGTAGCGGTGATGCAGCCGCACGACCGGCGAGTGAAATCCGCCGACGCTTGCTTCATGGATGATGTCGCTCCACCACGCGTACATCACCAGAAGTATGCCGGCGAAGCCGACGAAAAAAACGATGCCGCCGAAGGTCATGCCGCCGATCGGCGCTCCCTTGTGCTGCGCCATCCACATGACTGCGCCGATCGCCGTGATCAGCGCGGCGACCGCGCCCACGATCGGCCACGGACTCGGATCGACCAGATGATAGTCGTGTTCGGGTTTCGCGTGTCCGTCCGCCATCTTGTTCATCCTTGTCCATCGGCCGGCGATCCCGGCCATTCGTCTTAAGTTCGCCGCGCGCCAAACTGCGCGGCGCGTCATCCGTTTGGCTTTGCGCCCGCCGTCTCGCTCGTCTTCGAAGGAGCGGAGTCCGTGGCGCTGAAGAAGGTGTAGGACAGCGTGATCTCGCGAACGCCGCGCATGCCCTCCTCGCGCTCGAGCGCCGGATCGAGATAGAAAACCACCGGCCATTCCTCGGCCTCATGCGGACCGAGCCGCTTCTCCTCGAAGCAGAAACAGGCGACCTTGACGAAATAGGCGCCGGCTTGGCCGGGCGCGACATTGTAGGCCGCCTGACCGCTCGTCTCGCGATCGGATAAATTGGCGACTTTGTAATAGACGGTCTTGGTTTCGCCGGTGCGCAGCGATATTTTCGCGACCTCGGGCTCGAAGCGCCATGGCAGATCGCGCGCGACATTGGCGTCGAAACGTACCGTCAGCACGCGTTCGCCGGGGGCGATCGGCGCTGCGGCGACATCGACCTTCGGCGTGCCGCCGAACCCCGTCGCCGCGCAAAAGGCCCGATACAGCGGAACCGAAGCGAAGGACAGGACGAGCATCGCCGTCGCGCCGACGACCAGCGCCGCCGCGATCAGCCGCTGACGATTGCGTGAATGAGGCGCCGGCGCGTTCATGGCTTCAGATTGTCCGATTGATGATCGCTGCGCCGAACTTCACAATGGTGACGGCGTAAAACAGCACGGCGAGCAGAGCGATCGTCGCACCGATGGCGATATTACGCTGGCGGCGGCTGCGCGCCTGCTCTTCCGTCAGGACGACCCCGGGGCCGCCAAATCCGCTTGCGCGCTCCTTCATCTTGTCGCCTGAGTCGGTCATGTCCTTCACCATCCGATTGGCCGCTCAGATCAGCGCGAAGACATGCGCCGTCTGCTCGACGACGAGCACGAGGAACAGCACGAACAGATAGAGGATCGAGAACAGAAACATCCGGCGCGCAGCCCGGCGGGCCGCCTCGCCTTCGCGCTGGTTGAAAACCGCCGTCGCGAGAGCGACGAGGGCAATTCCACAACCGATCGAGACAAGCCCGTAAGCGAGCGAGGCGAAGCCCAGCAGCCATGGCGCAACGCCAAGCGGCGCGAGCGCCAGAGCGTAGATCAGGATTTCAAGACGAGTGCGGTCTTCCCCGGCGACATTGGGCAGCATCGGCACGCCGGCGCGCCCATAATCCTCGCTTTTCAGTAAGGCGAGCGACCAGAAATGCGGCGGCGTCCACATGAAGATGATCGCAAACAGCACGACGCTCGCGAGATTGATCTCGCCCGTCGCAGCGGCGAAGCCGACCATCGGCGGAAGCGCGCCGGCGGCGCCGCCGATGACGATGTTCATCGGCGTCCAGCGCTTCAGCCACATCGTATAGATCGCGACATAGAAGAAGATGGTGAAGGCGAGCAGCGCCGCCGCAAACCAGTTCGCGACATAGCCGAGCGTGAAGACCGAGAGCGCCGCGAGCACCAGACCGAAGGCGAGCGCCGATTCGGGATCGAGCCGGCCGGCGGGGATCGGGCGCTTGCGCGTGCGCGTCATCAGCGCGTCGATGTCCGCGTCGTACCACATGTTGAGCGCGCCGGAAGCGCCGGCGCCGACAGCGATCGCGAGAAGCGATGCGAAGCCGATCAAGGGATGCGGCGGAGTCGGCGCGAGCAACAGGCCGGCAAGCGCCGTAAACACCACGAGCGACATGACGCGCGGCTTCAGAAGCGCGAAATAGTCCCAAGGCGACGCGACCGAGATGCGCGGAGCCTGTTCCTCATGCAGATAGGATGCGTCGCTCATGGCGTTTCACTCAATACCTGTCGGCTAGACCCGATGCCGGCGCAGGCGCCCGCATCATCGCTCGCCGGCATGCGTGGCCGGCGCGAATTTCATCGCGCCGGCGTTTCGTGTCTTCACCGGCCCGGTCCGCTGATGCGCGGCAGGACCTGAAACTGATGGAAGGGCGGCGGAGAGGGGAGAGTCCACTCCAGCGTCGTCGCGCCAACGCCCCAGGGATTGGCGCCGGCCACCCGCTTCTTGAGGAAAGTGTCGATGATTAGATAGAACCAGACGATCAGCGACAGGGAGACGAAGATCATGCCGGAGGACGACACCAGATTCCACAACGCGTAAGCGTCGGGATAGTCGATGTAGCGGCGCGGCATCCCGCCCAACCCGAGGAAGTGCTGCGGGAAGAAGACGACGTTGACGCCAATGAACAGCAGCCAGAAATTCGCCTTGGCCAAAGTCTCCGAATACATGTAGCCGCACATTTTGGGGAACCAATAGTAGAACCCCGCATAGAGCGCGAAGACCGCGCCGAGCGACAGCGTGTAATGGAAGTGCGCGACGACGTAGTAGCCTTCGTGGAATTGCTTGTCGACGCTGGCGTTGGCGAGCACGACGCCGGTGATGCCGCCCATCGTGAACACGAAAATGAAACCGATCGCCCAGACCATCGGCGCGCGGAAGGAGATCGATCCGCCCCACATCGTCGCGATCCAGGAAAAAATCTTGATGCCGGTCGGCACCGCGATCACCATCGTCGCCAGAGTGAAGTAACGCTGGGCGTTGAGCGACAGGCCGACCGTATACATGTGGTGCGCCCACACGATGCTGCCGAGCACCCCAATCGAGACCATGGCGTAGGCCATGCCGAGATAGCCGAACACCGGCTTCTTCGAGAAGGTCGACACCACTTGGCTGATGATGCCGAAGCCGGGAAGGATGACGATGTAGACTTCCGGATGGCCGAAGAACCACAGCAGGTGCTGGAACAGCAGCGGATCGCCGCCGCCCGCCGGGTCATAGAACATGGTGCCAAAGTTACGGTCTGTGAGCAGCATCGTCACGCAGCCCGCGAGCACCGGCAGCACGAGCAGCAACAGGAAGGCCGTCACCAGAATCGACCACACGAACAACGGCATCTTGTGCAGCGTCATGCCAGGCGCGCGCATGTTGAAGATCGTGGTGATGAAGTTGATCGCGCCGAGGATTGACGACGCGCCGGCGAGATGCAGCGCCAGGATCACGAAATCCATCGCCGGGCCCGGCGAGCCGGTGTTCGACGAAAGCGGCGGATAAAACGTCCAACCGCCGCCGAACCCTTTCATGCCCGGCGCGCCCTCGACGAACATCGAAATGACGGCGAGAACGAGCGACGAGACCAGGAGCCAGAACGAGATGTTGTTGAGTCGCGGGAACGCCATATCCGGCGCGCCAATCATGATCGGAACGAACCAGTTGCCGAAGCCGCCGATGAGAATGGGCATGGCCATGAAGAAGATCATGAGCACGCCATGCACGGTGATGAACACGTTGTAGAGATTCTTGCCGGCGTCCAGCGCCATCTCCGGATCGGCGCCGTGCAGGAATTCCGCGAGTCCCGGAAAAATCTGCACGCCGGGATAGGCAAGTTCGAGCCTCATGCCGACCGACAGCAGAAAGCCGATGACGCCGGCGATCGAGCCAAGAATGATGTAGAGCGTGCCGATGTCCTTATGGTTGGTGGAGAAGAGGAATCGGCGCAAACCCCTCGGGTGATCATGCGCCCCGGCCATCGTCGA
>JBFXJV010000067.1:0-11632 GCA_050174515.1 Methylocystis sp. | reverse complement strand
TGTCGATGATCGGCTGACTCACGCCGACATCCATCCCCGGAAGCTGGCTGAGGCGGCTTGTCAGCTTGGCGACGAATTGCTCCTTCGTCTCGCGATCGGGCCATGAATCATAGCGGTTCAGTCCGACCGGGGCTTCGATATGACTTGTCGTCCAGGGATCCGTGCGATCGTCGTTTCGGCCGATCTGCGTGATGACATATGAAACCTCTGGAAACTCCATCACCGCGCGACGCAAGTCGCTCGCCATATCAGACGCTTTTTCGAACGAGATGCCGCTCGGCAGTTGCACCTGCAGCCAAAGCGAGCCTTCGTCCAGATTGGGTAGAAAGTCGCGTCCGACCGCGCCGCCGGCCATCACGAGACCCCAGATCGCCAACGCCGTCGTGACATAGATGATCGACGGTCGTTCAAGGCACTGATTGAGGAGGTCTCTGTAGCGCCGCTCCATCCATTCGAGCGCCAGATTGCGAAAGGGTTTCGATGGATAGCGCAGCGCCATATAGGCGAGCCCTGGCACGAGCATCAACGTGCAGAGAAGAGCGCCGATCAGCGCGTAGGCGATCGTGTAGGCAACGGGCGCGAAGAGTCTCGCCTCGACGCGCTCCAGCCCCAACAGCGGCACATAGCCGGCGATGATGATCACAGTGGCGAAGAAAATCGGCCGCACCACCTGACCGACGACGAATTGAACGTCGACGACCTGAAGCTCGCGGTCAGGGTTATGCTCTCGCAACCTGAGAATCGATTCGGTCACGATAATCGCGCCGTCGACGATGATCCCAAAGTCGATCGACCCAAGAGACAGAAGATTCGCCGGCAGCCTGGTGAAATTCATCAGGATGAAGGCGAAAGCCAACGACAGCGGGATTGTCGCCGCAACGACAAGCGAGCTGCGCGGGCTGCCGAGAAAAAGCATCAGCACCACGACGACCAGAACAACGCCTTCCGTCACCGTGTGCGCGACCTTTGAAACCGTGAGCTGCACCAGCTCGTTGCGGTCCATATAGGGAACGATTTTCACCTCTTTCGGCGCGAGCTGGTCGTTCAATTCGTCAATTCTGTCGTGCACCGCCGTCAAGACCACCGTGGCGTTCTCGCCTTTCAACATCTGCACGACGCCTTGGATGGCGTTCGCGTTGTAATCCTTTCCGAGCAAGCCTTCGCGCTCTTGCGCGCTGTAACGAGGGGTCCCCACGTCCTTGGTCAACACCGGCACGCCGCCATGTTCGGCAATGACGATATTTCCGAGATCCTCCTTGGTGCGCACCAGGCCGATGCTGCGAATGACGTAAGACTGCTCGCCGCGCGTGATGCGACTGCCGCCGGCGCTGGCGCTGTTTGCGACGATGGAATTGGTGACGTCGGTCAATCCGAGCCCATAGCGCTGCATCGCGACCGGATCGAGCTGGAGCTGAAACTGACGCGTGACGCCGCCGAAATTGGCGGCGCTCGCGACGCCGGCGACCTGATTGAGCGCCGGGATGACGATCCAGCGCTGGATTTCCGAAAGTTCTTCGATATTTTTTGCGTCGGACTCCAAAGTATATCTGAGGATTTCGCCGGTCGGGCCGGTCAACGGACCAAGCGCAGGCTGAATATTGGGAGGAAGCGAGACCTGCGCGGCGCGCTCCAACACGCGTTGGCGCGCCCAATAGTCCTCGACGCCGTCCTTGAACACCATCGTGATGAGCGACAGCGCGAAAGTGCTGGTCGAGCGTATCGTGAGGAGGCCGGGCGTGCTCGCCAGCGCGCGCTCCAAGGGCACGGTGATCTGTTGTTCCACCTCCTCGGCGGCAAGGCCCGTGGCCTTGGTCGTGACGATCACCGTCACGTCGCCGATTTCCGGATAGGCTTCGATCTTGAGCTGCGTCCATGAATAGACGCCGAAGGCGAACAGGATCATTGTCGCCAATATCACCCCGTAGCGGTGCTTGAGGCAGAACTCGACGACGCGCTCAATCATTCAGGAGGACTCCGCCCCGCACGACGATGCGCTGGCCGGCCTTCAGTCCCGCGACCACCGTCACGCCGTCGATATCGGCGTCAGGCTGCACCGGCCGCCGCTCGAAAGTCCAAGGCGCGACTTCGACGAAAACATTTGACGTGTCGTTGACCATCATCAGCGCCGACGCCGGGACCACGACGCGTTGCGCCGGCGGCGAAAAAAAGCGCACCGTCGCGAACATGTTCAATTTGAATATGCCCTTCGGATTGTCGAAGGCGATGCGGACCTTGTTGCGTCGCGTATCCGCTTCGAGCAATTGGCTGATGATTTCGACCTTGCCGGGAAACACCTCGCGCGGATAGGCGACCAGCGAAACTTCGACGCGCTCGCCCATTTGCACGAAGGAGAGATCCTTCTCCTGAACGCTCGCCGTGACCCATACGCGCTCGAGATTGGAGATGGTCATCATCGGCGAGGTCGTATTGTCGATGAAGTCGCCGGGCGCCGTGTCGAGCGCGGTGATAGTGCCGTCAATCGGCGCATTGAGGGTGATCTTGCGCTGACCAGTGACCTTGCTGTTGTCGCCGATCACGTCGAGCCGGGCTTCGGCGCGCTTCAACTCCGAAGTCGCCTGCAGATAGTCGTTCTGCGCCTGCTCCACGTCTCTAAGCGCTAGGCCGCCCGCCTTGTTTAATCCGGTCGCCCGATCCAGGGCGCTCTTGGTAAGCTTTGCCGAAGCGCGGGCCTTTTCCGCATCGGCCACGGCCTGCGCCAAATCGCCCGAATCGATCGTCGCCAGGGGCTGACCCCTTTTGACATTGTCGCCAAGCTCGACGTCGAGTTCGCTGACGCGTCCGTTGACGGGCGCCAAGACTCTTACGGTCCGGGCCGGGTCGGCCTCGACTGCGCCCGGCACGACGCGACTGAGGCTGACATTGCGGGTTTCGACAGGCGCGACGGCGATACGGGCGCGATAGGGCGAGCCCTCGGGAATGAATATCGCCTTTCCCTTGCGCGCGAGCGGCGGCACGCGCCGGCGATCCGACGGCCTTCCTGCGTCGCCGCGGGATAAACTCCCTTCCGGGCCTGTCAGATAAAACAAGGCGCCTGCCAGCGCAAATGCGCCAAACGCCGATGCCGCGAAGAGAATCTGGCGTCGGCTCAAAGAAATTCGGCTCGCGAGACCCAACGCCTGTTTCACGTCCAGATTGTCGTCCAGCCGACCAGTTCCAAAAGCCCACGCGTTCTGTCATGACCGCCAGAACACGATCAAGTCATTACTCTAGGGGAGATGGACCGTGACTGAATAATGACGGTGAAGCCATGCAAATATCTTCGCTGCGAACGATTTGTTTCTGAATCATTGCTGGCCCGGCGACGCGGCCCAAAAGCCGGTCGCCGGCGTCAAGGCTCGGACACGAATGCTCCGGCGCATCGCCTTCGAACTGCGCCAAGTCAGTCCGTTCGCCTCAGGCGCATTTTCGACCGAAAATTCGAAATACTCAAAGCTACGCCGTCGCGACGGGCATGTCATGCGCATGCACGTCGCGGCCCGAATGTTTGGCAAGAATATGCATGGCCTTTTCTTCAAGCGTTGAATTTCGCGTTCGCACCCAGAGCAGCAGACCGCCATGATCGAGTTGCTCTTGGAGATATTTCGCGTGACGCTCGTCCATATATTCGCCGAGCACGGCGCCGATCAGGCCGCCAAATTCGGCGCCGACGACGCCGCTCAACAGAAGCATGGCGAGCGCCCCGCCCGAGGCGAGCACGGCGCCGGCCGCGGCGGCGGCGCCGACATAGACGAGAGCGCCGACCAGCGCGCCCTTTTTCGCGCCGCGCGATTCTCTTGCCACATAGGCGACGCGCGGCGCCTTGTCGTCGTCCTCAACGTCTTCGACCTTTTCATATGTATGGCCAAGCTTGCTGGCGACGGCGCTTTCTCCGGCAAGCAGACTGATGTCGCCAAGATCGAAGCCTGAATTCAGCAATTCCGCCACGGCGCTCTCAAGCGCATAGCCATCCGCGAAAACGCCGACCACTTCCCGGCTTCTTGCGCCATCCGCACCCGTCATGCCGCCCTCCCCTCCGCTCGAAACGCCTTGCGCCGGACTGCCGCCTGGGAACGGATCAGGGGCGAGAGTGCTGCGGAAGAGCGGCCTTGGCAAGAGCCGTTTCACGGCGAAAAGAGCTGACGCCGGGCCGCGCGGGACGGGGCGGCCGACGTCGCCAGCAGGCTAAGGTATTCCCACGCCATCGTCGCGCCGGCGAGCGCGGTGATTTCGGAGACGTCATAGGCGGGAGCGACTTCGACGACATCCATCCCGACAAAGCTCAAGCCGGCCAGTCTGCGAATGATCGACTGCGCCTGCCAGGTCGCGAGACCGCCAATCTCCGGCGTTCCGGTGCCGGGCGCGAAAGCCGGATCGAGCGCGTCGACGTCGAAGGTCAGATAGACCGGCGCGTCGCCAACGGCTTCGACGATCTTCGAGGCGACGGCCGCGGGTCCGATTTCGTGAACCTCCTGCGCGGCGACGATCGTGACGCCCTGCGCCAGCGTCCAGTCGTAGACCTCGCGCTGCACGGGCGAGCGAATGCCGATCTGAATCATCCGGCGCGAATCGACAACGCCTTCGTTAATTGCGTGATAGAACATCGAACCATGCGCATAAGGCTGACCGAAATTTTCGGGCCAGGTGTCGACATGGGCGTCGAAATGAATCAGCGCCAGCGGTCCGCGCCGTCTCGCGCAGGCGCGCAGCAAGGGCAGCGTAATCCCATGATCGCCGCCAAGCGTTACGAGATGCGCGAGGTTTGACGCCTGCGCCTCGATCAGCGTCAGACTTGCGGCGATGTCGCCCAGGGCGATGGCGAAATCGCCGACGTCGGCGAGCGAGAGGTCTCCCGGCGATGTCCGGTGAAAGGGATGTTCGCCGTCGATGAGCATTCGGCTGGCGTGACGAATCGCCTGCGGCCCAAAGCGCGCGCCGCTGCGATTGGTCGTGCCGATGTCGAAAGGGACGCCGGCGACGACGACCGCCGCATCGGCCCGCGCTTCGGCGCCGAGAAAGGTCGGCCGCGCGGCGAATGTCGGCGTATCGCTCATTGCGAACCGTCCAGTTTGACGAAGCGGAACACCGCCGCGGCGATCGCGCAGGTCCACTCGCCGCCCGGCGCGCCTTGCGCCGCCGCGGTCAGCGACAGACTTTCGACGATCAGCTCGCTTGTTTCATAGACCTTCTTGCGCTCGTTCCAGGCAGCGTCAGGATCGAATTCGACTCCAAGCGTTGACGCGAGCATCGTCGCTGCGAGGTCTTCGGCGTAATCGCCGCTCTCACGTTCGGTCACGCCATAGCCGTGATGCTCCGAAATATAGCCGTAGAGCGTCGGCTCCCTTGGCCGCGCCAGGCCGATGCTCGCCGCGATGCGCCGTCCTGGTTCGTCGGTCTCTGCGCGCGCGAGCACGGTGAAAGTGATTTCGCCGGGTTGAAGCGTCTCGACCCCCTTCTCTACAGGCACGATTTCGCACCCCGCCGGCAGAATCGACGAGACCGCCACGAGATTTTGCTGCTCGATATCCGCGTCGCGCAACGCATATTCGAACGCCGTGAGACGATGACGATGCGCGCCGACGCCGCGCGTCAGGAAGACGCATTGTGGAATGGGAAACATCTCACGCGCTCCGTAGAGAGAAGAAAGCCGCCGCTTCAATTAGAACGAGAAGCCAGCTTTGCCATATGCATTTAGGCGACCTGCGTCTATGGCCTCGCAAGCGCGAACCGGCTAGCATCGTCATGCGGGCTGCGGTCCGTTACCCTTGGCGCAAGATATCTCCACGACATGAAAATTTTGCTGCTCGGCGGCTCCAACGCCGGAATCAGAGAAGGATGGGCCTTTCAATTTCAACGGCAGGCGTCGGAGCATGAAGTCGAGAATCGATTTCTCGGCGCGGTTGGATCGCTCTACGGTTTGATGGCGCTGTTGAGGATGGCGCGCGAGGGAGCGGCGCCTCCGGAGATCATAATTTTCGAATATTGTCTAAACGACATTCTGCTTTTTGCAGCCAACTGCCTGCGAGAGACGCTCGTCGTCGATACGCTGGAGGCCATCGCCGCCTGCTGTGCGCGGCGGGGAATTCGGCTGATGTTCCTTTGTCTCGACCCCTGCCAGACGCCGTCCAAAGAATTGCGCGACGCAAGGCGGCGCGCGCGCCGGCTCTATGTCGAAGCGGCGACTCGTTATGCGACGCCCGCCATCTGGCTGGAGGATATATTTCCCGGCGGATCGACGGCGGCGCATTATCAGGATCAAAACCACCTAACGGTCGAAGCCTCGGCGGCGGTGGCCGCCGCGGTCTTGAGGAGACTGGGCGATGCCCGAATCCCCGTGGCGCGCGACGCGGAGATCCGTTTCGATTATGTCGACACGACGCGCGCGCAAGCGAGCGGGGCGTGCGAACCGCGTCACATTCAGTCCAAGGTTTTCGAAGGCGATTTCATCCGCCTGAAGCGACGTAGCGAAAGCCATTGGCCTGGACGCGGCCGGCTGGTTGCGCTGATGCTGCATTCCGACGAGACGAGCGGCGATTATCTCATTCGCGCCCCGCGATGCGCCCGGCGCAAAAATCCGCGCTCGAAGATGCAGGAAATCGTCGCCAATCTCATGCTGCTGCATTATGTGTCGAGCATGATCGCCACTGACAGCGGCGTCGTCATTGCAATGCCTGACGATGAAGCGGCGCTGAGACGCGTTCCAGAGGATGCGACGCTTCTCGCCGTTCCACCGACGGCGCGTTTCCTGGACCAGACCCTGGATATTCACGCCGTAATCTACTGGCGTCCGCGATCGTTTGCGAAGCGAATAGGAACGCTCTTGGCCCGCCTGTGAGCCGCCGAGCGCCCTTCTATTTTTTGCAGGCTGGCGTCGGCTGCAGGACGAGATCCGTCATATCGCCGCGCAAGACGAAGTCGCCATAGTCGAGCGTCAGCGCGCGCGAGACGCCGTTTTCATAAAGATCGAAAGACAGCACGTAAATCGGCTGGCCGTCCTTCTTGCCGAGATCGAAATAGGAAATGGCCACCGGCCAGCGGCGCATGTTCTTGAGCTCGTTGACGTGCGCCGCCTTTTCCTGCGGCGGCCTGGTCGTCGGCTTGCCGATCACCGTTAACGTGTCGAACGCCTTTTCGCCGTCTCCCGTGCCGTCAAAGACCCGCGCTTCAAGCAGATGTTCGCCGGCTATGGCCGTCTCGACAATTCTGCGCAAATGTTCGGTTGGAAAAAGCATCGGACCGACAAGCTCCACGCGCCCGCGCTTGGGTTTGGAGAGATCGACGGAAAGCCGGGCGTCGCTCGATTTCTTGGCTATTCCATCGACTTCCTCGGCGCGCGAATTGTCGACCTTGGTTTCCACCTTGAATCGGAAATCGGCGGCGTCGCCGCCCTCAAAAGTCGCCGAGCGCATGTCGGAGAGCTTCGCGGCCCCCTCCGAGGGCTGAAGCTCCGTAATCTGGCGAAAGTTCTGCACATAGCCCTCGCAGGCCGATCCGGAGAAGTCGAAGGCGATACGGCCGCGCGCCTGGGCCGGCGCTTTCGCGCCGCTCGTTTTCGAGAGGCTCAGATCATAAACGGCGCGATGGTTGGCGAGCGCGAGGGCGCGCTCCGCTAACGCCCCGCCGAGCGGCGTTCCCACGCAGATAGCGGCGGCCAGCACGCGTGACAGAATCATCGGACCTCTTTCAATGTCGGCGCTTCGACGCCGTTGCGTCGCTTGAATTAGGAAACTAGGGTCGCGCATTCGTGGGAGCAACGACTTTCTCTTTCGAGAGGGGCCATGACCGCATCATCCGATACGCCGCTTACGCGGCTGAAAAAACTGGGACTGTCACTGCCCGCGGCGGCCGCGCCAGTCGCCAATTATGTTCCGTTCGTGCGCGCCGGCGCTCTACTGTTCGTATCGGGACAGCTGCCGCTCAGCGCCAATGGCGTCGACCCGGCGCATCGCGGCAAACTCGGCGCGGGCGTTTCGCTTGAAGATGGACAGTCCGCGGCGCGCCAGGCGGCGCTCAACGTCCTCGCCCAGGCCAACGCCGCCGCCGGCGATCTCGCCAAGCTGCGCGCGGTCCGGCTTGGCGGCTATGTCAACAGCGCGCCCGATTTCGCCTCGCTGCCGCAGGTCGTCAACGGCGCTTCCGATCTCATCGCCGCAGTTCTCGGCGAGAATGGCAAACATGCGCGCTTTGCGGTCGGCGTTGCGCAATTGCCGCTCGACGCCGCCGTCGAAGTCGAGGGGATTTTCGAGATTCTGGCGTGAGCAGGCCCGATCTTTCATGGCTGACGGCGCGCCCGATCGCGCATCGCGGCCTGCATGACGCCTCGAAGGGCGTGATTGAAAATTCAATATCGGCGGCGCGCGCGGCGATCGCCAGCGGGTTTGGCGTCGAATGCGACGTGCAGCTTACCGCCGATGGCCAACTTGTCGTCTTCCATGACGAGACGCTTGAGCGCTTGACCGACGGCGCCGGCGCGGTCGCGGCGCACAGGGCGGATGAGCTGAAACGTTTGCGCCTGAGCGGCGGCGGCGACGCCATTCCCGACTTTCCGGAATTTCTCGCTGCGATCGGCGGGCGAACCCCGATCGTCGTCGAAATCAAGAGCGCCTTTAACGGCGACACGACCGCCGCGCTGCGCGCCGCGCAGGCGCTGACGCATTATGAGGGGCCGGTCGCGATCGAAAGCTTCGATCCCGATCAGATCGCCTTTCTTCGCGCCCGCGCCGCGGCGCTCGGGATCGCCCATCGGCCGCTCGGCATCGTCGGCGAAGCGCAGTACGGTGAAGCGGACTGGCCGCAATTATCTGCAGCGCAGCGCGCCGAGCTCACGCATTTCCTGCATTACAAACGCACGCGGCCGGATTTCCTGTCTTGGAACATGCGCGATCTACCGCATGCGATTCCGCTGCTGCTGCGCGACGCAATCAGGATTCCGATAACCGCCTGGACCGTGCGCTCGCCGGAATCGGCGGCGCGGGCGAGAGAGTGGACCGACCAGATCGTCTTTGAAGGCTTTGCGCCGTAAAAACGCCCGCGGAAGCCGACTCATCGCCTCCCGCGTCTTCGCGGCGCCTTTGAACGCGCGCTATTGGGCGGGCGCCAATACGTTGACCGGTTCAAGCCCGCGCATGTCCTTAAGTTCGACGTGAATGTTGTAATCGCTCGCCGCCTTTATGTAGTCCTGAATCGTTTCCATGATGTCCTGATCGATAAAGCCGGCGCGCGTGCCGTCGATCACGAGATAGCTGTCCTGCTCGATCTCCTCGAGGAAGTTGCGGAGCTGCGCCTTGTTGAGGAACGACACGTCCTTTTGCAGACGCAAAAGGTAATTGCGGCCGTCGCGCGTCAGCGTGAACGCCGAGTGATAATTCGCCCGCAACACGAAGAAGAGGCCCACGGCCATGCCGATCGCCATGCCTTTGAGAAGATCCGTCAAAAGAATTGCGCCGACCGTCATTGCGAAGGGCGCAAACTGGTTAAAGCCCTTTTCATATTGCTGAATGAAGAGCTTTGGCTTGGCGAGCTTGTAGCCGGTCAAGATCAGCACCGCGGCCAGACAGGCGAGCGGAATCAAATTGAGCACGCTCGACAGGAACATTGCGCTGAGCAACAGCAGCACGCCATGAAAAAAGGACGCCGCCTTGGTGTGCGCGCCCGCGTCTATGCTGGCGGAGCTGCGCACGATCACCGCGGTGATCGGCAGTCCGCCCACCATTCCGCTCAAGAAATTGCCGACTCCTTGCGCCTTGAGCTCCTGGTTGGTCGGCGCGACGCGCTTGAGCGGATCGAGCTTGTCGACCGCCTCGAGACTGAGCAGGGTTTCAAGACTGCCGACCAGCGCCAAAGTCGCGGCCGTCACATAGATATGAACGTCGGTTAGCCGGGCAAGATCTGGAAAGCTGAATTCACGCGCGAAATCTATCGGTCCGAAGATCGCCGGAATGTTCACGAGATGCTGCGGCGCGATCGCCAGCGAGGGAAACAACGTCTGTGCGACGGAATTGTAGCCGACGCCAAACAGCACTGCGACCAGCGGACCAGGCGCCAACGAAAGGTAACGGTGTTGCTTGATGCGCGAGGTGTCCCAAAGAAGCATGATCGCCACGGAAATGATGGTGACGATCACCGCTCCCGTCGAAAACGAACGGAGGGCGTCCCAGAGAAAGGACAGATGCGTGTGGCTGTCGTCCTCCAGAAAGGACAGATCGGCCTCGGCATCGGCGTCATAGCCGACGCCGTGCGGCAATTGCTTCATGATCAGGATCAGACCGATCGCCGCAAGCATGCCCTTGATGACGGCGGACGGAAAAAACGCGCCGATAACGCCCGCCCGAAGAAAGCCCATCGCCAATTGCAGCAAACCCGACAGCGCCACGGCAAGCAGCATGGCGTCGAAGCCCATCTTTTCGACCGTATTCGCGACGATGACGGTGAGGCCCGCGGCGGGTCCGGAAACGCTCAACTGGGAGCCGCTCAAAATCGAGACGACGAGACCGCCAATGATTCCGGCGATAATTCCGGAGAACGGCGGCGCGCCGGACGCGACGGCGATGCCGAGGCACAGCGGCACCGCGACGAGGAACACCACGACGCCCGCCGGAAGGTCGCGATCGAGATAGCGATAGTAGTAGTCGAAATGCCTCCTGAACACGCCTGCATTCTCCTTTTGAAGGGTTCGCGCCTTAAGCGGCTGATCAGCAATCCTCGCCGCCATGCTGCTGATAGATGGCGTCGACGTCGCTGCCCGGCGGCAGGGTGATGAGCTGATGCAGAATGCCGTCGTCGAGACCGAACACCCAGCCGTGCAGCATCGGTCGCTGATCCTCTTTCCAGGCGGTCTGCACGATGGAAAATTGCGACAAACGCATCACCTGCTCGACGACGTTGATTTCGACAAGTCGATTGGCGCGCTCGGTCTGAGAGTTGAGCGCATCAATCTCATCCCTATGGACCCGGTAGGTGTCCTTAATGTGCATCAGCCATTTGTTGAGCAGCGCCAGATCGGGACGCTGCCGGTCGAGGGCGGCGCGAACGCCGCCGCAGTTATAGTGGCCGCAGACGATGATATGCGGAACCTTGAGCACCTGCACCGCATATTGGATGACGCTCAGACAGTTGAAGTCGGTGGCGATCACCTGATTGGCGATGTTGCGATGCGCAAAAATCGCCCCCGGTTGCGCGTTGACGATAATGTCGGCGGGCACGCGGCTGTCGGAACAGCCGATCCACAGAAATTCCGGCTTCTGATTGGCCGACAGGCGCTCGAAATAACCGGGATCGCGCACCCGAACCTCTTCGGCCCAGGCCTTGTTCTCGAGTAGCAGTTTTTCGAAAGCTTTCATCCGACGCCCGATGGTTTCTCAGCCGCCGCGATGAGAAGCGTTGCGGCTGCGACAGCAATATGACAGCGACGCAAGCCGCCCGGAACGGGTGCGCGAACCAACTGGTAATTCCCGGCGTTGAGAGGCGCCCTCGCTCAAGCACGTCCGATTCTACGAAGGTCCGACCGTCGCGACAAGTCCGCCTGAGCATATTTGAATGGCGCCACGCCGGCGTCGGCGGCGCTGAACGCCAGTCGCTTCAGCTGGTTACTTCTGCTGGACGGCGCACAGCTCCCGCCAGACCTGCGGCAGGGCGT
>JBFXJV010000066.1:0-11719 GCA_050174515.1 Methylocystis sp. | reverse complement strand
CAGTTCCTCGTGGTGAAACAGGCGAACCCGGAGCGCTTGAGCGCTTTGCATGCCAATTGCGCGGTGTCTTCCTCAAGACCGGCGAAACGTGCGCGGTAGAGCGTCCCAGTACCCTTTTGGACTTTTTCGGTGAACGCCGTCGCGTTGGCGGGGAAGCCCTGGAGCTGGCTGCGCGCGCGCGCAAGCAGTTGATTGGCCTTTTCCTGATCCTCGGTCGCGCCGATCTGGATCATCCAGCCCGGTCGCGCGGGGCGATTGGCGTCGACTTTGGCGGCATGCGATTTGACGCCGGCGCCGCGGATCGCCGAAGGCGTCGTGGACACGGGCGTAATGTCGATTTTGCGCGCGCCGCCCGTCGTCGAACCATCGCGTGACGCGACCGGCGTGAGGCCGAAATGCCGGCCGGAGTCCGAAGACGCTCCCTTGCGCCCGGTCTCATAGGCGTCCGCCGCCCGCCTTTTGCCGCCAGAAACGTAGGCGGGACGAACGGAAGGTCGAGCGGCGCCTTCCTGAAACGGAATGTCCGCCGCCGGAACCGGCGCAGTTTGACGGCGGCTAAAGGGCGCCGGCTCCTCGATGAGGGTTTCCTGGGGCGAGGCATAGGCCAGTCGCTCGGGGAAGGCGATCTGCTGGACGCGTTCCGCGGCGACTCTGGCGCGCTGCGGCCGTTCGTCAGCCACACGTTCCTGCGCTCCGCCGGCGCGCGGGCCTTCGGCGATCGCCGCCACGGTTTTGACCGAGGCGCCGCCGCCGATATGTTCCTCGATCAGCCCGGCCATGATCCGGTCGCGGGTGTAGGCGGTTTTGCCGCCCATGACCACTGCGACGATGTGATGCCCACGGCGGCGCACGGAGGTGAGAAGATTGAAGCCGGACGCGCGCGTATAGCCGGTCTTGATGCCGTCCATGCCTTCGACCTGGCCGAGCAGATGATTGTGATTCCTGTGCAGAGCGCCGTTGTAGGCGAAGCTCGGCGTCGAGAAGTAGCCGTAATAGCGCGGAAAGCGCTCCTGGATTGCGCGTCCGAGCAGGGCGAGATCATGGGCTGTCGTCACCTGATTCGGATCGGGAAGGCCGGACGCATTCTCATAATGGGTGTTGCGCATGCCGAGCGCGTGAGCCTTGTGCGTCATCATCTGCGCGAAACTATGCTCGTCACCCGCGACGTTTTCAGCGATTGCACAGGCGATGTCATTGGCGGATTTGGTGACGACCGCCTTGATCGCATTATCGACGCTGATCGTCTGGCCGGGCCGCAGACCCAGCTTGGTAGGCGCCTGCGCCGCCGCATGCTGGGAAATCATGAGCGGCGAATTCAAGCGCAGCCGCCCTTTCTCCAATTGCTCGAACAGCAGGTAGAGCGTCATCACCTTGGTGACGGACGCTGGATGACGAAGTTCATGTTCCGAGCGGGAATAAAGCGTGCGGCCGCTGTTGGCGTCGACGACGATCGCCGAAAAACCACGATGTTCGCCGACGATCGGATCGGCGGCGGCATTGGCGCGCGTCTTTGCGGCTGAGGCGCGCTCCTGAACTTCGGCGCGGTGGTGGTGACGGGATCCCCGACGCGCCTCCGCAGGGGCGACAGACGCCGCCAGGAGGACCATGATCGCGGCAGTGACTGCCGCAAGGGAGCGGGCCCGCGACAGGTCGTTCAACAAACTCAATCTTACCATCAACACGCCCCTTCACTTCACTGTTGTCCGCGCAACCGCCCAGCCGCGCCAAAAGTGACGTTTCGCTAAACTAACGGCCGGCAGTTACCTGCGGGTTAAGCGTTTTCCGTGCGCCTCACCGACTCGCCTCGATGATATTGCGTCGCAACATTTTGATTGACTTTATTTTGTGCAATGCATATAAATAAATCGTCAGCGGGCGTATGACGCCGCATAGGGCGCCTTTGCGCCAAAATCATGAGGACGAACCATGGTAGCTTCCTTCGACAGCGTTCAGAAGCTCGGCAAAGAGCAATTTGAAGCCGTTTCCGCCGCTGCGGCTGCGATGACCAAGGGCTGGCAGAGCATTGCCGCCGAAACCACCGATTATTCCAAGAAGTCCTTCGAGAAGAGCCGCGTCCTGGCTGAAAAGCTGATTGCGGTCAAAAAGTTGGACGAAGCTCTGCAGCTTCAGTCCGACTACGCCAAGACCGCCTATGAAGACTTCCTCGCTGAAGCGACGAAGCTCGGCGAGCTCTATACGTCGATGGCCAAGGAAGTTTTCAAGCCGATCGAGACGGCGACGAAAGCCTATAGCCCCGCTGAGTGATTGGCGGTAAACACGTTCGTCCACAACGCGGCTAGGACAGTTGACCGGGGGAGGCTTGCGCCTCCGCCGGGCTTTCCGCTGAACGCAGTTTGGCTGCTTTTCGCTGAGACCTTTTGTCCAGCGACGCACAAACGGTGGCTTTAGCCAGGGAGTGTCACGTGAGTCACAAAAAACCGGCTTTTGCCGGCGCGCTGGTTGGCGCCGCGCTTTTGAGCGCTTCCCCGACTCCGGCGTCGGCGCAGGATTTGCGCATCGGCTGTTCCCTCGTCCGTCAATATGACAGCTCCGAAGTGGGCTTGGTGATCGAGAAGGTCCGCGCCTCGGTCAGCGAGAGCGAAGCGAATACGCTGAGAGCCAAGTATGTCGGACTTAAGAACGACTGCAGCTCAAATCAAAACGCCTTTCGCGTGGTTCGCCTTTCTCCGGCGATGCATCGGCTCCTAAACGAATATGGCGTAGACGTTCGCCGCTTAACCTTTTAGCGGCGGCCGGTTTTCCGCCCGGTCCTGAAGCGTCAAGCCGGGTCTTTGCGTCATCTGGGGACGGATGCGCGCGCACAGTTTCGCGCCTGGACGCGAGACTGTAACATTCATCGCGAATCCGCCACGTCCCATTCAGGCGCCAAAACATGCCAGCCGCCGACGCGGGCTTTGTTCATCTGCACGTCCATACCGCCTATTCGCTGCGCGAGGGCGCGCTTGCGCTTGGCAAGCTCATCGACCTTGCCGCGCGCGATGAGCAGGCGGCGCTCGCCGTAACCGACACCAATAATCTCTTCTCCGCCCTCGAATTTTCGGAAAAAGCGGCGAAAGCCGGCATTCAGCCGATCGCCGGCGCGCAGCTTCGCGTCGATTTCGGCGACGGGAAGGGCGGGACAGGCGCGGCGCGGGACGATCGCTTCGCCAATCTTGTGCTCCTTGCCAAGACCGAGGCGGGATATCGCAATCTGATGCGCCTCGCTTCGCGCGCCTTTCTCGACGCCGAGCAGGGCGAAGAGCCGCATGTGTCGCTCGAGGCGCTCGCCGCCGATGCGCAGGAGCTGATCGCGCTGACCGGGGGCCCGGACGGCGCATTGGACCGCGCGCTTGCGCGAGGCGTTCCGGAACAGGCGCGCACGCGCCTCGCGGCGCTCGAACGTCTCTATGGCGACCGGCTTTATGTCGAAATCCAGCGGCACAATCTACCGGCGGAACGGAAGGTCGAGCCGCAATTGCTCGATCTCGCCTATCGTCGCGGGTTGCCGCTCGTCGCGACCAACGAACCCTATTTCGCTCAGCCCGGCGACTTCGAGGCGCATGACGCGCTGCTCTGCATTGCCGAAGGCGCGGTGGCGAGCGCCGACGCAAGGCGGCGCGTTTCGCCGGAGCATTACTTCAAGACCCGCGCGAAGATGCGCGCGCTTTTCGCCGACCTTCAAGAGGCGACCGCCAATACGCTGGAGGTCGCCCGCCGGGTTAGCTTCAGGCCGCAGACCCGCAAGCCGATCATGCCGCGCTTCGTGCAGGAGACGCGCGATGGGCATTCGCTCGACGAGGTCGAGGCGCAGGAGCTGCGCCGACAGGCGGCGGAAGGGCTTGAGCAACGCCTCGCGGCGCATGGCCCGGCGGCAGGCCGAACGCGTGAGGAATATAGCGCGCGGCTCGACTTCGAGCTTTCGGTCATCGAGAAGATGCGCTTCCCCGGCTATTTCCTGATCGTCTCGGATTTCATCAAATTCGCCAAATCCAAGGGCATTCCAGTTGGTCCCGGCCGCGGCTCGGGCGCCGGTTCGCTCGTCGCTTATGCGCTGACCATCACCGATCTCGACCCGATCCGCTTCGGCCTGTTCTTCGAGCGTTTCCTCAATCCCGAGCGAACGTCGATGCCGGATTTCGACGTGGACTTCTGCCAATCGCGGCGCGGCGAAGTGATCGACTATGTGCGCGAGCGTTACGGCGCCGACCGCGTCGCGCAGATCATCACATTCGGCTCTTTTCTCGCGCGAGGCGTTCTGCGCAGCGTCGGCCGGGTGTTGGAAATGCCGCTGGGACAGGTCGACAAGCTCGCCAAGCTTGTTCCCCAGAACCCCGCGAAGCCCGTCACCCTCGCCGAGGCGCTGGCGAGCGAGCAGAAATTACGGGAGGCCGTGGAAGAAGACGAGCGCGTCCGCCGCCTGTTCAAAATCGCCGGCTCGCTAGAAGGCCTCTATTCCAATGCGTCGACCCATGCCGCCGGAGTCGTGATCGGCGACCGGCCGCTGCATGAGGTGACGCCGCTTTACCGCGATCCGAAATCCGATATGCCCGCGACCCAGTTCAATATGAAATGGGTGGAGCCCGCCGGCCTGGTCAAATTCGACTTTCTTGGGCTGAAGACGCTGACAGTTATTTCGACCTGCGTTTCATTGCTCGAAAAGCGCGGCATATCGCTCAATCCGACCGCCATCCCGCTCGACGACGAGCCGACCTTCGAGCTTCTGCGGCGCGGCGAAACGGTGGGCCTGTTCCAGGTGGAAAGCGCCGGCATGAAAAAGGCGCTCGTTGACATGCGCCCGGACCGTTTCGAGGACCTTATCGCGCTTGTCGCGCTCTATCGGCCGGGCCCGATGGCGAATATCCCGACCTATTGCGCCCGCAAGCTCGGCGACGAGCCGATCGAATATGACCATCCCGAATTGGAGCCGATCCTGAAGGAGACCTTCGGCGTCATCACCTATCAGGAGCAGGTGCAGCAGATCGCCAAGGACCTCGCCGGCTACAGTCTCGGACAGGCCGACATTCTGCGCCGCGCCATGGGCAAGAAGATCAAGGCGGAGATGGACGCGCAGCGCGAGCGCTTCGTGACCGGCGCGACCGCGCATGGCATCCCGAAATCCACCGCCGACGCAATTTTCGACGCCTGCGCCAAATTCGCCGAATATGGCTTCAACAAATCGCATTCGGCGCCCTACGCCTTCATCACCTATCAGACGGCGTATCTGAAAGCTCATTATCCGGCTGAGTTCCTCGCCGCCTCGATGACCTTCGACAAGAGCCAAACCGACAAGCTCGCCGAGTTTCGCGACGAGGCGCGGCGGATAGGCCTCGCCGTCGAGCCGCCGTCGATCAACCGTTCGGGCGTGGATTTCGACGTCGCGGCCGGCGCCGACGGAAAGCTCGCTATTCGCTACGCCCTTTCGGCGATCAAGGGCGTCGGCGAAGGGCAGGCCGAATCTTTGGTGCGCGCACGGGGAACGCTTCCCTTCGGCAGTCTCGCCGACGCCGCGAGAAGGCTGAACCCGCGCGAAGTAAATAAGAAGACGCTGGAGAGTCTTGCGGCCTGCGGCGCCTTCGACGAGATCGAGCCCAATCGGGCGCGGGCCTTCGCCGCGATCGAGCCGATGCTCGCCGCCGCCAATCGGCACGTCGAAGACCGCAAGGCGGGCCAAAACGCGCTGTTCGGCGAGGCTGAGCCGGCGGACCTTGCGGTTCCCAAAACGCCGCCCTGGCCGGCCGCGGAAACCTTGCGGCGCGAATATGAAGCGGCAGGCTTCTTTCTCTCGGGCCATCCGCTCGACGCTTACGCCAGCCTCATGCCCAAGCTGCGCGTGTCGCGCTGGAGCGAGTTCGCGGCCTCGGTCAAGCGCGGGGCGACCGCCGGCCGGCTGGCAGCCGTGGTTCTGGACCGCGCCGAGCGACGCACCAAATCCGGCTCGAAAATGGGGATCGTCCAGCTTTCGGACGTGAGCGGACAATATGAGGCGATCCTCTTCCAGGAGGCGCTGACGCAATATCGCGATCTTCTGGAGAAAGGCGCGGCGGCGCTGGTTACGCTTTCCGCGGTCGTCGAGGGCGAGGACGTGCGCGCCCGCATCGTTACGGTCGAGCCCCTGGCCGCTGCGGCGGCCCGTGCGCAGAAGGGACTGCGGGTCGTGGTCGGCGACGAAAGCCCGCTCGACAGGATTAAAACGCGCCTGAGCGGACGCGGCGACGGCGAAGTGTCGATCCTGCTCAAGCGCGAGCAGGGGCAGGAGGAGATCGAAATTCGGCTGCCGGGAACCTATCCGGTCAATCCTGACGTCGCTGGCGCGTTGCGCGCGATACCCGGCGTGCTGGAGGTGGAATATCTTTAGAGCAAAAGTTAAACTAAAACAATAAGTTTAAGCTATATCTAGCTGATTTATTTGTTTAATCTCACGCGATTGTTATCTCCGCGACTTGGAGTCGGGTTCTTTTCTGTGGAAGGTTCGGAACAAACAACCGACAGATTCGTTGATTGTGCGTCGACGTAAAATGCGATCGTCCTTACTCGCAGGAGACATCCATGGACGCGACGCTCTCCTCCGCAGCCGACCTCATCGGCGCGCCCAATGCGCAATTTCTTGCACTGCTGTTCATCGGTGGAGTCATCGGGTGGTGTGCGACTAAACTCTCGCAGTTCGCTCATTTGGCCGAGCGCGTCGATTGTCGGCTGGGCGCTCTGCTGCTCGCCGGCGTCACCGGGGCGTGGCTTGCCGCCGAGATCGCGGTTCGCATGGGAGTCGGGCCTCGCGGCGCCGACGCCGTGCTGGCCGTTGGCGCGATCGGCGCGGCGCTGTTCTGTCTCGCTTGGCGCTCGTGGCATTACTTCGACGGAACCGGCGGGGACATTGCGGTTCATCACTGACGCGCCTAGCTTGGAGGGAGAGGAGACTCTCCCCCTTTGACCGTGCTCGATCTTTTGAATGACGACCCCCGCAAGAAACCGGGCGCGTCTTTACGCCATCCTGAGAAGGCTGGCCGTCCCGACGCGCCGATTCTGCGCAAGCCGCCTTGGATCAGGGTCAAGGCGCCGGGCTCCAAGGCTTTTGCCGAGACGAGCGGGCTGTTGAAGGACGCCGGTCTGGCGACCGTGTGCCAGGAGGCGGCCTGTCCCAATATCGGCGAATGCTGGGAGAAAAAACACGCGACCTTCATGATCATGGGCGAGGTCTGCACCCGCGCCTGCGCCTTTTGCAATGTCGCGACGGGCCTCCCGGCGCCGCTCGATCCGACCGAGCCGGGCAGGGTGGCCGAAGCGACACGGGCGCTCGGCCTCTCCCATGTTGTCGTAACGTCGGTCGACCGCGACGATCTCGATGACGGCGGCGCCGGCCATTTCGCCGACGCTATCGCCGCCATAAGGTCGCGATGTCCCGAAACGACGATCGAAGTCCTGACGCCGGATTTTTTGAGGAAGCCTGGGGCGCTGGAGCGGGTCGTCGCGGCGGGACCCGACGTCTTCAACCACAATCTCGAAACCGTGCCGTCGCTCTATGTCACGGTGCGGCCGGGCGCGCGCTATTTCCATTCGCTGCGGCTGCTCCAGCGCGCGAAGGAGCTGAACCCGTCGCTGTTCACCAAATCGGGGATCATGGTCGGGCTCGGCGAGAGCCGCATCGAAGTGATGCAGGTGATGGACGACATGCGTTCGGCGGAGGTCGATTTCATCACCATCGGCCAATATCTGCAACCGACGCGCAAGCACCATCCAATCGAGCGCTTCGTGACGCCCGAGGAGTTCGACTCATATAAGTCGATCGCCTACGCCAAGGGCTTTCTTTATGTCGCGTCCTCGCCGCTCACCCGCTCGTCCCACCATGCCGGCGACGATTTCGCCAAGCTGCGCGCGGCGCGCGGGCGGTCCCAACCTTCCCCCGCTTCGTGGGAGAGGGGGTAGGGTAGGCGCCGCATCGGGATTTCGCTGACGCGGCCCGAAAGCGTCACCTCTCTCATCCGATTTCGGCTATTGCCGACTTCGGATGAGATGAGCAAACCGGGGACGCCCGGTTTGCGAAGCGGGGAGAGGGATAGGGAGACTCCTGTCAGCGGGGGACGGCGGATCACGCCCCGAGCGCCGTGGAAATCTCCGCCAGGGTCGCGCGCTCGGCGTCGCTGACCTTCACGCCGCCAAAACCCAAAAAGCCGCCCTCGGTCCCGGCCTCCGCGACCAGATTGGCGATATAGTTGAGCCAGGCTTTGAAGGCTTTCGACTCGCTGGGCGCCTTTGAATCGAGGATCGACGCGGTGCGGCGCAATTCGCTAAGCGCACGATCCTTGAATTCGTCGACCTTCGCGCCGTCGACGACATTCTTCACGCCTTCGCGCGCGGCGGCGCGTCCTTCCGCCGTCAGCAGATCATTGACGACCGCCTTGATCAGCGCGTCGGCGTTCGGATCGGATTTCGCGGCGGCCAAAGCCTTGGCGCTGGCGAATCCCTCCTGCAATGTGCCGATGAAGCCGCTGGGATCGCCGGCGCTGACCGCGAAGCCGGCAAGCAGCGGCGATTCCAGGACTTTCTTCCATTCTTCGGCCGTAAAACTGGATTTGTCCGCCATCGTTTCCTCCATCTGACAATGCGACTATTGGGAGCCAGCGAGAACGCGTCAATTTAAACCGCGCTCCGGCGGGATTGTTCCCGCCGCGCGAACGCCGGCTTTTGCCGCGTCCGCGTCGATGAATTAGAAGCTTTGGTTCATGAAGAGCTTCCGCAACCGTCGCCATGTGCCCCATAGCGCCCAAGAAATGTTCGCGCTCGTCAGCGACGTCGAATTCTATCCGCAGTTCGTGCCGCTCTGCGAGTCGATTCGAGTTCGCCGCCGCTCGGAGATCGCACCGGGGATCGAAGTGTCATTCATCGAAATGCAGGTCGGTTTCAAAGCGATCTGCGAACGTTATGTGAGCCGGGTCTGCTGCGACTCCAACAGGCTCGAGATCAGGGTCGAATGCGCCGAAGGGCCGTTTCGCAAGCTCGACAACCGCTGGACGTTTCGCGACGAGCCAGGGGCGAGCGCGCTCGCGCCCCGATCGACCGTCGACTTCTTCATCGCTTATGAATTCAAGAGCGCGGCGCTCGGGCTGGTGATGGGCGCGATGTTCGATCGGGCTTTTCACAAATACGCCGACGCCTTCGTCAAAAGGGCGGATGAGGTTTACGGCCGTCGCTATGGCGACGCCATGAAATAGCTGAATCGATCGCTGGAATTTGGCGAGCCTGGAGGCTCGCGTTCCAAGGGCGGCGCATCCTGGACCGCGAGCCTCCAGGCTCGCATGTTTGGCGCATTTAATTCGCGGCGCCGACTAAGCGGCCGCGACGGCCTTCATGAGATGCTCCAGCGCCTGCACGACCGAGGCGGCGCGAATTTCGGATCGGGGCAGGGGGCCGAAACGGCGCTCGCCATGCTCGACGCCGCCGCCACGGCGGGCGCAGGCGAAATGAACGAGTCCCACCGGCTTTTCCGGCGAGCCGCCGTCGGGGCCGGCGACCCCCGTCACCGCGACGGCGATGTCGGCGAGAGATTGATCGATCGCGCCGAGCGCCATGGCGCGGGCGACCTCGGCGCTGACCGCGCCATGGCGCTCGATGAGCGGCCAGGGAACGCCGAGCATGCCGCGCTTCGCTTCATTGGAATAGGTGACGAAGCCGCGTTCGAATACGTCGGAAGCGCCAGCGATTTCGGTCAGCGACGCGGCGACGAGCCCGCCGGTGCAGGATTCCGCCGTCGCCACGCGCAGGCCTTTGGCGCGCGCCGCGTCGAGCAGTGTTTTAGCTTTTACGTATATCGTAGTTTGATTCATTACGTATCTCGTAAATATGCATGACGTATCCCATACGAAAATCCGCTTCAACCGTTCGGCTGTCATTCCCGACGCGCAACGCGCGATCGGGAATCCAGAGCGAAACCAGCTTTCTTGAATTGGCTCTGGATTCCCGGTCGAGCCTTCGGCAATGACGCGGCCTAAGCGAACGGATCCGCCGAATTGGTATCATACATCGCCTGCCGGCTTGGCGCGCAACGTCTTTACGTCGCCGCGCTGCTTCTTGCCGGCGAGCCGTCTGAGTTTTGACGCGAGCGTCGGCCGGGTTTTCTTGCGCGGCGGCGGGGGAGGCTCGGCGGCGGCTTGAATCAGCCTCACGAGACGTTCGAGCGCGTCCGCCCGGTTGCGCTCCTGGGTGCGGTGACGGCGCGCCTCGATCAGGATCACGCCGTCCTTGGTCAGGCGCCGGCCGGCGAGGCGCGCCAGCCGCGCTTTCACATCATCGGTCAGAGAGGGGGAAGCGCGGAGATCGAAACGCAGCCGCACGGCGGTTTCGACCTTCTGCACATTCTGGCCGCCGGGTCCCGAGGCGCGCGCGAATTCCTCCACGATCTCCCAGTCGTGGAGCGCAATTCTTTCGGTTACGCGGATCATAAGAGCCTCGCGCGCTGCAAAGTGTCCTTATAGCAGATCGCGCGCCCGATCGCGGAAGCCTTGGCGACGTCTCACTCTGGATTCGACTTCGGGCGAAAAGAGCGGAAGACGCACAGCGACCAAATGTCGAAATCGGCCTACAATGGCTCAACTCGGCAGGGAGTTCGGGAGTCGACACAGATGGCGAAACACCGAATCTATACGACCAGTTTCGCAAGCGTTTATCCTTTTTACGTCGCAAAAGCCGAAAAAAAAGGACGCACTAGAGCGGAAGTCGACCGGATCGTCTCGTGGTTGACGGGCTATGATCAGGAGGAATTGAAAAGCCAACTGGAGAAACAGACTGACTTTGAGACATTTTTTGCAGAGGCTCCCACGCTCAATCCTTCGCGAGCCTTGATCAAGGGCGTAGTCTGCGGCGTCCGAGTGGAGGATATCGAGGAGCCGACGATGCGAGAAATTCGCTACTTGGACAAACTCATTGATGAGTTGGCGCAAGGAAAGGCGATAGATAAAATTCTGCGAAAAAATTGACTTTGAGCGATCGCCGTCCACTCGGCGTCCTTTGCCTGCGGTGAAGCCGTCGAAGACTTCGCGGGCCGGCTCTCACGGCAGCCGCACCGTCGCGATCGCCAATGCCGCCATGCCTTCCTCGCGGCCGGTAAAACCCAGCCTCTCTGTCGTCGTCGCCTTGATCGCGACGCGACCTACGTCGACGCCCATCGTTGCGGCCAGTTTTTCCCGAATGCGCTCGCGGTGCGGACCGATTTTCGGCGCTTCGCAAATGATCGTCGCGTCGACATTGGCGATCGCGCCGCCGCGCGCGCGAACGAGTTCGCAGGCGCGCGCCAGAAAGATCGATGACGCCGCGCCCTTCCATTGCGGATCGGAGGGCGGGAAATGCGCGCCGATGTCGCCTTCGGCGATGGCGCCGAGAATCGCGTCGGTGATCGCGTGGGACAAAACGTCGGCGTCGGAATGGCCGGCGAGGCCATGGCTGTGCGGGATCGCGACGCCGCCGAGATAAACCGCGTCGCCGGGTCCGAAGGCGTGGACGTCATAGCCCTGGCCCATGCGGATATCCGGCAGATCGGCGAATGCGGCTTGCTTTAGGAACTCCATGGCGCGGGCGAAATCCTGTTGCGTCGTCAGTTTGAAATTGGCGGCGTCGCCGTCGAAAACATAAACCTTCGCTCCGGCGGCCTCGGCGATCATGGCGTCGTCGGTATATTCGCGGCCGCCGGCGGCCGCCGCGCGATGCGCCTTCAAGATGAGATCGAAGCGGA
>JBFXJV010000065.1:0-11741 GCA_050174515.1 Methylocystis sp. | reverse complement strand
ATTGCGGCCGACAATCTGCTGGCCGGTCTGATTGAGGCTTTGCGCGCCGCCGCGGCGCAGCGCCTGGATCAGCGCATTTTCTTCGCCTGTCGTTCCAAGCTGGGTTCCGACGCCGAGAATGGTCGAAAGCGCGGCGGCGCCGGCGAGGCGCAGCCAATGATGATCGACTTCATCTTCGAGGCCGGAGTAGCCAGCGGCGTCGGCGCCGGGCTGGCGCTCCAGCACGATCGATTGGCCGTCCGGAAGGATAAGCCGATTCCACACGAGCAACACGCGCGATTGGCCGAAGGCTATTGCCGAGTCATAGACACCGATCAGCTTCGCGCCCTGGGGGATGAGCAGAAAGCGCCCGGTTGGGCTGTCATAGACGTTCTCGGTGACTTGCGCGGTGATCTGGCCGGGAAGATCGGAGCGGATGCCGGTGACGAGCGCCGCAGCAATGACGGCGCCGGCCTGCAGGACATAGCGCGAGGCCGGCTGCGCCAGACGGTCGGAACTCACTGTGCGTCGATCCGCGGGCGCGTTGACGAAAGCGAGTTTGCGATCCTGCATATTCTGGAGCGCATTGGGATCGATCGGCGGCCCCTCGCCGAAGCCAATGTTCGGTGACGTGTAGGAATTCCCCGATACTGCCGATGCTGGCGCTAGAGGGGCCGCAGCCGGATGCTCATGCACATTCGTCGACGCGAAGAGCTTCGCGGTCCGCGCGGCCTCGCGTTCCTGGCCGATGCGTTGTTGCTCGGGATCAATCCCGTTTGATGATGGCAATTGCCCCTGCGCGGCGAGGATCGGCCGGCCGAGATCGCCGGGGAGCGGCGGGCCGAGTTTCGGAACATTTTTGGGAAGGCCCGTATAGTCCGGCGGCAGCGCCGCGAGGCCATCGGCGGTCGTCTTCGCTTCCGTGTTGTATAGTTCGGGCGCGGGGCCGGAGCGCCCGCGCTGCTGCAAAGCGAAGACGGTCAGCCCCAGAATGGCGGCGGCGGAGACGCCGAAGAGCGCGATCAACACACGGCGGGAGAGACGCGTCACCGGCGCACGATCGGGACGAAGCCGCAGTTCCTCAGCGAGCTTTTTCTCGTTCTCCGGCGCGCTCATATCGCCGGCCTCCCGTCGCTGCGCACGATACGAACGACTTGCTGCGAGTCGGCGCCAAAGCGCAGCTCCGCGGCAGCGAAGAGCCGGTCAATGATCATATGATTGCCGCGGACGCGATAATTGACGAGTTGGCTGTCGCCGGCGGCGCCGATGATAAAGAGCGGCGGCATTTCCCCCTGGGAAATCCCGCGCGGAAATTCGACATAGACCTTGCGGCCGTCGTCGAAGGCGCGCAGCGGCCGCCAGGGCGCGGCGTCGCCCTCGATGACATAGCGGAAGTTGAGTCTTGAGAGATCGAGACCGACGTCGACAGGCGCCGCCGCCTCGGCGGCGACATTCCGCCGGCGCAATGCGATGAGTTCGTCCTGCGGATATTGCCAGGACACGGAGGCCATATAGGATTTTTCGGTCGAGCGCAGTTCGAGATGATAGGTGCGCCGGTCGGTATTGATGACGAGATTGGTCATGAGGTCGGCGCGCGTCGGCTTGACCATTATGTGGGTTTTTCGCGTATTCCCCGCGCCGCTTTCCGTATCGCCGATGATCCAGCGCACGGTGTCGCCGGCGGCGACGGGACCGGAGCCGACAAGCTGCTCGCCGTCCTGCAGGGCGATGTCGGTGATCTCGCCGGGGGAAGCATAGACCTGATAAAGCGCGCCGTCGGAAAACGGATAGATTTGGACCGCGTTGATATAGCCGGCGCGACGCGGTTGTATCCGCGCGGCGGCGTTGGCCTGTTCGACTCGTATCTTCGGATCGCTCGGCTCATCAGGTTCGCCCTTGCCGCGCGGCAAGATTTTGAGCTGGCCCGGAAGCGGCAGGAGTTTGGGAACTTCGACGATTCTGACCGGGTTCGGGGGCTCGCTCTGCAGCATGGCTGGAAACGGGATGTCGTCGTATTCGATCTCAGGTGGCTTGAATGTCGAGCAACCGCTCAGCGCCGTGGAGCCGAGAAGCAGAATGATCGATGCGCGAAGCGAAAGCAGCGTCATTGTCCGAGTTCCTTCGACCAGTTGACGGCGTGGATGAACACGCCGAGCGGATTTTTGCGCAGGCGCTCGGCGTCGCGCGGCGGCTGAACGATGATGGTGAGGATGGCCGTCCAGCGTTCGGTCGCGGCGAGGCTGGCGTTCTCGTAGCGGCGCTCGGTCCAGGCGACGCGAAAGGAATCGTCCGAGGCGCGAATGACGCTGGCGACCTCGATCGCAATCTGGATTTGTCCGATCTTGGCGAAGGGGTCGTTGGCGCGGGCATAGTCATTCAAGGCCACCGCGCCCTTGTCGGTGACGAAGTCATAGGCTTTGAGCCAATTTTGCCGGACGATGATCGGATCGGAAGGGATCGCGCGCACATTCTCGACGAAGCGCGCGAGATGCCAGGCGATCTGCGGATCGGTCGGCTTGTAGTCGGCGATTGCCGGCGCGATCGCCTGCGCTTCGCCGATTTTATCGACCTGTACCACCCAGGGAACGATCGAACCTCGTGCACCCTGCCAGACGAGCGCGGCGGCGAGGCCGCCGGCGAGAAAGAGATTGCCAAAGGCGATCAGCCGCCAGTTCTTCGCCTGGACGCGCGCCGAGCCGATGCGCTCGTCCCAAATTTGCGCTGCTTTTTGGTAAGGCGTTTCGGGTTCGGGCGTTCGCCCGTAGCGAATGGAAGAGCGTTTAAACATCAGCGCGCCTCTGAGAGGTTGATGGAAGCGCCGGCGCCATGGGCGTCGCCGGCACGGATGGAATGAGCGGCGAGAGAGAGGCCGTGGCTGACGGTCTGAGCGCGTTTTAGGCGCTTCGCCCAGGCAGGCTCGCCGCTGGCGAGAGGCGCTGAGGCATTTGGCGTCACCGAAGGATCGGGGCCGCCGCTTGCGACTGATGCCAAGCCGATCGTTGAAGCAGCGGACTGCCCGCGCGCCGCGCCTGCTCCTCCTCCCGGCCCGCCAGCGGGTCCGGAAGGCGGCGCGCTTGGCGATCCCGGTCCGCTTCCGGGCGGAATCGTCGTCGCGGCGGCGGTGTCACGATTGCCGCCAAGAGAAGCGATGGCGCCGCCTGCGTATCGCGCCGCGCCAAAGCCGGCGGCGGCTCCGCCGGCGACAATTAGGCCGGTTCCAACGACAGCGCCGGCGCCAAGCTGCGGGCCGCCCGAGACGATCCCATTGGCGACCCCAGGACCGAAGACGCCAAGGCCGAGAAGCGTCAGTGCTGCAAGCACCAATGTCATGGCGTCGTCGATCGTCGGCTGGGCGCCGCCGCCCGCTTGCGTGAATTGCGCGAACAGCGTCGAGCCGATGCCGATGATGACGGCGAGCACCAGCACTTTGACGCCCGAGGAGACGACATTGCCGAGGACGCGTTCGGCAAGGAAGGCCGTCTTGCCGAAGAGACCAAAGGGGATGAGCACGAAGCCGGCGAGCGTCGTCAGCTTGAACTCGATCAGCGTGACGAAGAGCTGGATGGCGAGGATGAAGAAGCTGAGCAGAACGATCAGCCAGGCGAAGAGCAGGACGGCGATCTGGATGAAGTTCTCAAAAAACGAGACATAGCCCATCAGACCGGAGATCACCTCGAGGATCGGCCGGCCGGCGTCGATCCCGACCTGTGCGACGCGGCCGGGACGCAGAAAATCCGCCGCGGCAAGGCCGCTTCCGGCGGCTTTGAGGCCAAGGCCGGAAAAGCTCTCGAAGACGATGCGGGCGAGATTGTTCCAATTGCCGATGAGATAAGCGAAGACGCCGACGAACAGCGTCTTCTTGACGAGACGGGCGATGATGTCCTCGTCCGGCGCCAGGCTCCAGAACAGCGCGGCGAGCACGATGTCGATGACGACCAGCGTCGACGCCAGAAAGCCGACCTCGCCGCCAAGCAGGCCGAAGCCGGAGTCGATATAGGAGGTGAAGACCTCGAGAAAGCGGTCGATGACGCCTGTCCCGCCCATGTGACGTCACTCGCTCTTTGGCGCAGGCGAAGTCTTGGTCACGGGCGACGTTTTGGGCGCAGTCGTCGGCGCGGGCTTTTCGAGCGCGCGCGGCGCCGAGGGGAACATGTCGAGCGGCTTTGTGGCGTTTTCGACGGGCTTGGCCGGCGGCGCGAAGAATTTTCGTCGCTGCTCGGCCCAGAGCGCGCGGCATTTGGGATCGTCCGCCTGTTCAATCGGGAGCGTCGCGCAACGCAGCAGCTCTCCGTCGATCCGAGGCGCTGTGGCTGGCCGGCCCGTGGGCAAAATCGACGACGATTGCGCTCTCGCCGCCACGTCGGCGTCGCAGGCCGCCTCGATGCCGACAAGAGCGATGGCGCCGATCACGACGCCGAGCGCGATGAATCCGATATTCTCGGGAGCGATCCAATCTTCGATTTTCATCTCGACCCGCCTCAATCAATGGAACATGGCGACATTGCCGGGCTGGTAGGCCTGGCCAGGAGCAATGAAGCGGCGCATTTGCTCGCGCGCCTGTTCCTGCGCCTCGGCCTGACGCGCGAGTTCGAGCGACTGGGCGCGGCCTTGCGATGCGAGGAGCGCCGTCACATCGGCAAGCTGCTTGCTTTGCAGCGCGAGGAGCTGATTGCCGGCCTGCGACGCCTGCAGGGCGCCGACGGCCGATTGGCTCGACGAGATCAGCGCGCTTGCTTCCGAGCGGGCGGTTTCGATGCCCTCCACGATGCCGGCCTGAACGCGCAGCGCGTCCTGGAACCCCGCGAGAGAATTCTGCCAGCGCTGCCGGGCGCCATCGATGAGTGACGCCGAGCTCATCGACACATTTGCCGCGCCATAATGCGTCGAGAAGGCCCGATCGATCTGCTGGACGTCATAGGCGATGCGCTGAGCTTGATGCAGAAGCTGCTGGGTTTGCGCGATCGATTGCTGGATGGTCTGCAGCGACGAATAGGGAAGATTGGCGAGGTTGCGCGCCTGATTGATCAGCATCCGCGCCTCGTTCTGGAGGCTGGTGATCTGATTGTTGATCTGCTGCAGCGTATTCGCCGCCGTCATCACGTTCTGGGCGTAGTTGGTCGGATCGAACACCATGAACTGCGCGCGCGTCGCCCCGAGCGGCGCCAAGGACAGCGCCAGAGCGAGCGCCAGGCCGCTCACGGAGATAGGGGAACGATTGCGTATCATGACGCGGCCTCCAGTTCGTTTTGTTGGGTGAGAAGATCGGCCGCCCAGACGAGGCCGCGGGCGACGAGCCAGGCGCGCGCAAAGCCGTCACGGCCATATTCGGCCAAAAGCCCGGAGATAAGCTTTTGATCAGTCTTCGAGGACGCCGCGCAGAGCGCCAGCGCCAGCGGACCAAGGCCAAGTTCGAACAGCCGATTGCCGCGCCGCGACTGGCAGTAGTAGTCGCGCTTTGGCGTCGCCCGCGCGATGATCTCGATCTGCCGGTCGTTCAATCCGAAGCGCCGATAGATGGCGGCGATTTGCGGCTCGAAGGCGCGTTCATTCGGCAGGAACAGCCGCGTCGGGCAGCTCTCGACGATCGCCGGCGCAATCGGGCTCGTTTCGATATCGGCGAGGGACTGGGTGGCGAAGACGACGGAGGCGTTCTTCTTGCGCAGCGTTTTCAGCCATTCGCGCAATTGGCCGGCGAAACCCTTGTCGTCGAGCGCGAGCCAGCCTTCATCGATGATGATGAGGCTCGGCGAACCATCCAGTTGGCCTTCGATGCGATGAAAAAGATAGGCGAGAACGGCGGGCGCGGCCGATGAGCCGATCAGCCCTTCGGTCTCAAAGGTCTGGATGTCGGCGGCGCCGAGGACTTCGGCTTCTGCGTCGAGGAGCCGCCCATGCGGCCCGTCAAGGCAGAAAGGTTTGAGCGCGCGTTTGAGGGCGTTGGACTGCAATAAGACCGAAAGGCCCGTCAGCGTGCGCTCGGCGACTGGCGCTGACGCAAGCGAGCCGAGCGCCGTCCAGAGATGTTCTTTGACCTCGGGGGTGACGCTTACATTTTCGCGGGCGAGGATGGCGGCGATCCATTCGGCCGCCCAGGCGCGCTCCGCGACCTCATCAATCCGCGCCAGCGGCTGCAGGGAGACGGGATCGATGGCGTCATCATTGAGCGAACCGCCAAGATCGTTCCAGTCGCCGCCCATCGCGAGCGTCGCGGCTCGTGCCGATCCGCCGAAATCGAAGATGAAAATTTGAGAAACTGCGTAACGGCGAAACTGTAGCGCCATCAACGCCAGCAGCACGCTCTTGCCGGCGCCGGTAGGACCGACAATCAGCGTATGACCGACATCGCCGACATGTAGCGCGAAGCGAAACGGCGTCGACCCTTCGGTCCGCGCGAAGAACAGCGGCGGCGCGTGGAGATGCGCATCCTGCAGCGGTCCGGCCCAGACCGCCGAAAGCGGAATCATATGAGCGAGGTTCAGCGTCGAGACCGGCGGCTGACGGACATTGGCGTAGACATGTCCGGGGATAGACCCAAGCCAGGCCTCGATCGCGTTGACCGTCTCCGCCATGCAGGTGAAGTCGCGGCCCTGGATCACCTTCTCGGCGAGACGAAGCTTTTCGTCGGCGAGGCGTGGATCATCGTCCCAGACGGTCAGCGTCGCCGTCACATAGGCTTCGCCGATGAGATCGGAGCCCAGATCTTGCAGCGCCGCGTCGGCGTCGAGCGCCTTGTTATGGGCGTCGGTGTCGAGCAGCACCGAGGCTTCATTGGTCATCACCTCCTTGAGGATCGATAGAATCGACTTGCGCTTGGCGAACCATTGCCGCCGGATGCGGGTCAGGATTTTGGTGGCGTCGCTCTTGTCGAGGGTGAGCGCCCGGGTCGACCAGCGATAAGGAAAGGCGAGCCGATTGAGTTCGTCGAGGATGCCGGGATAGGTCGTCGAGGGAAAGCCCATAATGGTGAGGGTGCGCAGATGCGCGCTTCCCAAACGCGGCTCGAGGCCGCCGGTCAGCGGCTCGTCGACGAGGATGGCGTCGAGATGCATCGGCGTCTCGGGAACGCGCACAGTGTGGCGCTTGGTCGAGACGCAGGAATGGAGATAGGTCAACGTCTCGCTGTCGGAGAGCCATTCGGCTTCCGGCGCGAAACCTTCGATCAGCCGCAACAGGCGGTCGGCGCCATCGATGAAACCGGCAAGCGCCGCGCGCGGCGTATCGCCAGAGGCGCGCCCTTCATAGAGCCAGCTCTCGGCCCCCGCCGCGTCGTCTTCCGGCGGCAGATAGACGAGGGTCAGAAAATAGCCGCTCTCGAAATGCGCGCCTTCCTCTTCGAACTGCGCCCTGCGCTCTTCGTCGACCAGCGCCGAGACCGGGTCTGGAAAGCGGCTTATAGGATAGTGCTGCGCGGGATTGCGCTGCGCCTCGACGAAGATCGCCCAGCCGGACCCCAGACGCCGCAGCGCATTGTTGAGGCGCGCCGTCGCGCCGACGAGTTCCGCTTGCGTCGCGCTATCGAGGTCTGGTCCACGAAACCGCGCCGTCCGCTGGAATGAGCCGTCCTTGTTCAAGACGACGCCGGGCGCGACGAGCGCCGCCCATGGCAGGAAGTCGGCGAGGCTCTGTGGCTTTTTGCGATATTCGGCGAGGTTCAGCATGAGCGCCTCTCTCAAGCGCCAAGATGCGCGGGGTAGCGCAGATGGCGGCGCACGACTTCGACGAAGTCGGGATCGCGCTTCGCCGCCCAGACGGCGGTAAATTGCGCCACTACCCAGAAGGCGAGCCCGGCGATCCAGAGCCGCAGACCAAGACCGAGCGCGGCGGCAAGTGTGCCGTTGAGAATGGCGATGGCGCGCGGCGCGCCGCCGAGCAGGATCGGCTCGGTCAAGGCGCGATGGACGGGAATCCGAAAGCCCGCGACCGAGCTGCCATTTTGAATGAAGGCGCTCTCCATCAGATCAGCGCCCCGCCGCCAAAGGAGAAGAAGGAGAGGAAGAAGCTCGACGCGGCGAAGGCGATGGAGAGACCGAAGACGATCTGCACTAGCCGCCGAAACCCGCCCGACGTGTCGCCGAAGGCGAGCGTCAGGCCCGTGGTGATGATGATGATCACGGCAACAATTTTGGCGACCGGCCCCTCGATCGATTGCAGGATCTGCTGGAGCGGTTGCTCCCAGGGCATGTTGGAGCCAGCGGCGAGGGCCGGCGTCGCAACCGCGGCGACGCCAATGATGAGAACCACAGCGCCAAAGCGTTTGCGAACCAAAGCCCTATTCATGGTCTTCTCCGAGTTTGAGATGGGTGAGATTGGCAAGCGCATAGTCGCCGTATTCGGTCAGTCCCTGCACGGCGGCGAGTTCGATGAGCCGGCGGTTGTCGCCGCGACCCGCCAGCACGGCGATGATCTGGATCGTCTCGGCGATCATCGCGCGCGGCACGGTGACGACGGCTTCCTGGATGAGCTGTTCGAGACGGCGCAGCGCGCCGAGCGCGGAACCGGCGTGGATCGTGCCGACGCCGCCCGGATGTCCGGTTCCCCATGCCTTCAGGAGATCGAGGGCTTCGCTGCCGCGCACTTCGCCGATCGGAATGCGATCCGGCCGCAGGCGCAGCGATGAGCGGACGAGTTCGGAGAGTGTCGCGACGCCTTGCTTGGTGCGCAGCGAAACAAGATTCGGCGCGGCACACTGCAGCTCGCGCGTCTCCTCGATCAGAACAACGCGATCATTTGTCTTGGCGACTTCCGCCAGTAGCGCGTTGACGAGCGTCGTCTTGCCGGTCGATGTGCCGCCGGCGACAAGAATATTGCTTCGCTCGACGATGGCGGCGCGTAGGATCGACGCCTGCTGCGGCCCCATGATCCCGGCGGCGACATAGTCATCAAGCGTGAAGACGGCGACCGCCGGCTTGCGGATCGCGAAGGCCGGCGCCGCGACAACGGGCGGCAGCAGGCCCTCAAACCGCTCGCCTGTTTCCGGCAGTTCCGCCGAGACCCGCGGCGCACCCGGATGAACCTCGGCGCCGACATGGTGCGCAACGAGCCGCACGATGCGTTCGCCGTCTTCCGGCGACAGGCGCGCGCCTGCATCTTCCAATCCGCTTGTCAGACGATCGAGCCAGAGCCTTCCGTCGGGATTGAGCATGATTTCGACGACGCTGTCGTCATCGAGCCATTCGGCAATTTGCGCTCCCAGCGCCGTGCGCAGCATGCGCGCGCTGCGCGAGATCGCTTCTGCGTGTTGAGTGTGAGCCGCCACAGCTGTCCCCGGTGTTCGTCGAATCGCTTGTCGGCGGCTCGAAACCGGGGTCGATTAAGAAAGGCCGAATGCGACCGGATGCAACAAGTCAGTCAGGGGCGTAGGGCTCTGGCGTGCAAAAACAGGGGAAGGGTATGAGCGAGATTGCGGTTCGCTAGACGTTGCTTCGCGGGCACTCCGTTCGCACGATGAAGTAAGCCACCCAATGCTTCAAATAGGTGCAGTTCGATATTTCGCGCTTGCCCCGAAGCCCAATACTCATGCCGCACGTAAACGGCAGCGCTGCGTTCGACGTCGATCATTAAACTTAATTTTGGCGAACACCCATGGCGGGCTGTTCGGAGCACTGTGGGGCACCGTTGCGACGCCTGCCGTAGCTGATGCTCATCAGAAACCCACGACGCGTGCGTGTGGTCGCTGGTAGGTTGCTAAAGTCAGGCAGTCATATGTGTTGCTGAAAGACTCGAACAGGAAGACGTGGGGACTACCGCACCTGTCGACGATGCGCACTTCGGTCGACCCTAGTGGACCCGCCCTCCGGTACTGGCAGTAGGTCAAAATCTCAGCCCGCAGACGATCGTGGGGAAGACTTTCAAACATCAGACGGTAAGCCGGGGATTCGACAATATGCCGAAAGGGAGGTCCATTTTCCTTCTTTGGAAAACGAGGATGGCTTCCGATGAGGCCGATCATCGGAACATCCTTGTGGGAATCCTCGATGAACCGCCAGAAAGTAGTTGTATATGTGTTGCCGAAGATCCCCTTCAGGCCTCGAATTGCGTCGAGGCTGGGTGGTGAATCGTTAGCGGCATTCCGAAAACGAGATTGAAGGAAAAGAAGCTGTCCCGCCGCGTAGTTTGCCTCGGCCTCGATCTGTGCATGGCATCCGGGCGTCAGCGTCTGCTCCTGGTCGCCCAACATGAGGTCTTGATGCCAAGGAAGGATGCTGTGGCCGACCTCGTGCGCTTCATTCCAGCGTTGCTTCGGGTCAGGTTGAGTGCTGTCGAGAAGTATCCTCTTGCGATCGGGCAGATATAGCGCGCGCAGATCGAACTTTTTCACAGCGTCGAGAATGAGGCCGGGGCGCATGAGAATCTGCGTCCCGGCCACAGTGAGCTTACTGATGGTTTCGCGAAGAAAGCCATCGTCTGTGCTCGAATAGTAGCGGCGATCCAACTTCAAAATCTCGCGCACATCTTCAAGCCGCAATGGGGGCTCCGGCTTCCCAAGCCCACGAAGAATTTTATCGACTTGGGCCTCGATATCGGAAGCAGTCGAGCGACTGAGAATTAAGTTGCGCATTTAGTCAGCCTTGCTGCTTTTCCAGATAGGCGATGAACTCCTCAAGCGCACGCTGTTCGTCTTGAGACAGCTTTTGTGGTGACTCCCCCGATCGTGCAGCAAAGCGCAGCGCTTGGTCCTGCAAGCCAGGCCGAGCAACCGTGTTGCCGGAGAGTTGCTGCAAAGCCTTGTGAGGCAGATCGAATGTTTCGGCCAGGCGATATACCGCTCGCGGTTCCGGCCGGAAATGAGCGTCACGTTCTATGCGCATAACATCGCTAGCATCCATATTTATGCACTCGGCGAGCTTTTCGACAGTCAATCCTCGCCGCCGGCGCATCGTTTCGACGAGCGAACCAAACGCCATGCGCATCGGATCCGCAGCTTCGACAACAGCGGGCTCCGAGTCTGCTTGTTCTGGGGTCGGGTCCCTGGCGAGCGTACCGGCGGCGACTTCGAGGTCACCTTCCAGCTTGGCTCTACGTTCGAACCATTCCCTCGTCATTTCGAGTTTCATGGTCATGTTCCTGTCTATCGTGAGAATACGTCGGCCTGTGCCGCCGTCATCTCAAAATACCTCAATCCTTGGTAGCTTTCGTCACGGCCAAGATCGGTCATGCCGCAGACGGCGCCATAGAATTCCTCGGCAGCCGGGAGCGAATGCAACCCAATCCGGCCACGAAAATCCTCCTGGCGGCTCACTTCGATGGCGGCACGGATCATAACCGTACCCACCCCGCCAAAACGCGGCTGTGGGACGATCGCCTTGCGGTTCCATGGCGCCGTTTCGAGATAGTCGATGTACACAAGGTCTTTCTTGGCCTGCTCCTGAAGTCGGCAGCTATGGCCTGCCATGGCGAGCAGCATCAGCCCCTGCACCTGGTTTTCGCAGATCAGTGTGAGGGGGCTGAAAGCGAGAAGACCACGAATCTTCTCCATCTTTTTTCGCCAATCCCAATGCCAGTTTTCAGGCCATTCGGACCAAGGCGCCCCCTGCGCCACAAGTTCCCTCAGCCGTGCGTTGACGACCGGCTTCCACTCAGTTTCCACCGACCGAAGCTGGCTCTCGCCAATGCCCTCGATGAGCTCTGCGTCTACGGTCGCGCCCGAGCGTCTGTCGGTTAGAAAAACTGGGTATGAGGTCATGGCTCACAGCACCATAAGTTCAGCCTTCTCCTTCTTGGCTTCATCCTCGAAGAAGAGCTTTCCACCTTGCTCAAGGCGC
>JBFXJV010000064.1:0-11780 GCA_050174515.1 Methylocystis sp. | reverse complement strand
CTTCCCGGTGGCGAATTCCTACATTTTCCAGATCATGAAGTTTCGCAACTTCAGGGCGGAACTCTATGGCGTCGACGCCTCGGGCAGAGTCAAGCTGCATGAATCGCCCGAATACGGCAGGCTGCAAGCCTTGGGCGTCGTCAGTTTAGTCTACGGGCGAAATCTCGACATCGGCAATCCGCAATATTGTCTGCCGGGCAACGGTCTGTGCTCCGCCGCGTCCTTCCTGATCAAGAAGGGCGACGGACTCTGGAATCTGATGCCGGCCAACGCGCGCATTACGCTCGAGCACCAGCTCGGCGGATTGACGATGGCGGCCGAAACCCAGCTGGTCGCACCCAAGGACCATGTGTCGGCGAACAAGGGCGAATTCACGACCCCGGCCTATGCGCTGCTCAATCTGCGCGCGGCCTATGAGTGGAGCAACATGCGCATCGACCTTGGCGTCGATAATCTCACCAATGCGCTCTACTCGCTGCCGCTTGGCGGCTTCGACCTGTCGAACTACTCGTGGAATGCGCGCCTGCTCGGACGCAATGCGGGTCTTGCCAGCGTGCGCCAGGTGCCGGGAATGGGTCGCAACTTCTATGCGGGTCTGACCGTGAAGTTCTGAGCCCGCTGCGCTAATCTGGAAGGCGGCGCGCCGATGCGCCGCCTTTTTGTAAGGACTCCTGAGATGCGGCGATCGCTTGTTCTGAGCGTCCTGTTCTGCGCTTCGCTCGCCTCGGCGCACGCGGAGATCATCGGCGCGCGGACGCCGCGCATGGCCACCGAAGAAGAGATGAAGGCTTCGCTGCGGGAGATCGACCTCGTCGGCGCGAATGGCGCGCCGCTCGACCTGCGCGCGCTGATGGCGAGCGGCCGGCCGACGCTGGTGAGCCTCTGGGCCCATTGGTGTCCGAACTGCCTCGCCGAAATGAAAGGCTTCAAGGCGATCGCGGCGACTTGCCCCGAGCGCTGGAACATCGTCTTCGTCTCGGCGCGCGCAAGCGACTACGCCAAGGACGCGGCAAAGTTCAAAACCTACGGCCTGCCCTGGAAAATCTTCCGCGTCGGCAATTCGACGAAAACCGATGTGGCGAAAGCGAAAAGCGCGCGCGCCTTCTACGGCGCGACAGCCGACGGCGGCGTGGTCACCCCGCTCCACTATCTGGTCGGCGCTTCAGGAAAAGTCGACGCCATCGTCAACGGCAAGCTGAACTTCGCGGAGCCGCAACGCCTCGCCGCCTTCTGCGCCGACTGAAAAAACCCGACGTTCGGCCTCGTCGCCAAAATGCATTATCTTCGCGTGAAGAATCGGCCTCGAGCGCCGAGGAGGCCCTATGCGAGAACTTATTGCGTCGCCCAATAATCCCGTCCCCGAAGGCGCCACGGTTTACGCGTTGAAGACGCGGGACGGACGAAGATTGCGCGCGGCCGCTTTTCCCTGCAGAGAGAGCGCGCGCGGCACGGTGGCGCTGTTTCAGGGCCACAATGAGTTCATCGAGAAATATTTCGAGACGATCGAGGATTTGCGCAGGCGCCGCTTCGACGTCGTCACGCTCGACTGGTGTGGCCAGGGCGGCTCGGAGCGCGAACTTTCCGACCCGCGCAAAGGCCATATCGACGATTTTTCGCAATATCAGCGGGACCTCGATGTTTTCATCACACAAGTATTGAGCGATCGGCCACAGCCCTGGTTCGCGCTCGCCCATTCGATGGGCGCCGCCATCATGCTCGAGGCGGCGCATTCCGAACGAACGCCGTTTCATCGCTTCGTGCTGACCGCGCCGATGATCGATCTCGCCAATTTGCGCTTTCCGCGCGCCGCGCGGTGGCTCGCCGATACGCTCGACATGTGCGGGTTCGGCGGCATGTACATTCCGGGCGGGAAAGGCGCGTCCTTTATCGAGAAGCCTTTTGAAGGGAATTTGCTGACGTCGGATCCGGTTCGCTTCGAACGAAACGCAGCGATTCTCAGGGCCGCGCCGCAGCTCGCCATCGGCGATCCGACAATCGGCTGGATCAACGCCGCCTTTCGGTTGATGAGAGCATTCGAATCGCCCGACTATGCTCGACGACTCCGCGCCGCCATTCTGATATTCGGCTGCGGGCGGGAGATGATCGTCTCCAACGCCGCCATCGAACGCTTCGCGCAAAACCTCGACAGCGGCGCGCTCGCGATGATCGCGGGCGCCAAACACGAACTCCTGATGGAGCGCGACGAGTTCCGCAGCCAGTTCTGGCGCGCCTTCGACGCCTTCGTTCCGGGCGAAGCCTATGTCGCTTAATTCCCGCCGCCTTTGAACAAGATCGCCCGTCGATCAGGCCAATCAAGCGCCGAGCAGCTTCAACGCCTCTTCGTGCAGCGCCGGATCGCCGGCCGCGACAATCGCGCCGCCCTGGGCCGCTGCGCCGCCGCTCCAGTTCGTGACGACGCCGCCCGCCCCTTCGATGATCGGGATCAGCGCGACAATATCGTAGGGCTGCAAATTGGTCTCGATGACCAGATCGACATGGCCGGACGCCAGCGCGCAATAGGCGTAGCAGTCGCCCCCGTATCGTGACAGCCGCGCCGCGCGCTCGACGCGATGGAAATTCTCGCGCAGCGCCGGGTCGATCAGCAATGGCGAGGTCGTCATCAACGTCGCCTGGGCGAGCTTCGAACAGCCGCGAGTCGCCAGCCGGCGAGTCTCGAGGGCGCCGCACGCGCCCCCTGCCCCTCGCGCCGGCCCGCGCCAATGCGCGGCCTCGCCGTCGCCGAAGAAGCGCTCGCGGGTGAAAGGCTGGCTCATCAGCCCATAACAGGGACGCCCGCGATGGGTGAGTCCGATCAGCGTGCCCCACAGCGGCAGACCGCAGATGAAGCTCTTGGTGCCGTCAATCGGATCGAGCACCCAGACATATTCGGCGTCTTCGCGTAACGGCCCGAACTCTTCGCCGTAAATGCCATGGCCCGGAAAGATAGATTCGATCTGGCGTCTCATGGCGAGTTCGGCGGCGCGGTCGGCCTCGGTGACGGGATCGAAGGCCCCGCCATGCGCCTTGTCGTCGGCGGCGAGCGCGGTCCGGAAGAAGGGCATGATCGCTTCAGCCGAAACATCGGCGAGACGGTCAACGAATTTCTCGAAATCGACGGCGGTCATGTGAACTCCACGGCGGAGCGGCCGAACCTCCGGCTACTCGGCCGCCGCCCGTCGCTCGCCGCCAAGAATCTCGGCCAAATCTTCCTGCCGCGCCACTGCCGCCAGCACGTCGCCGAGATCGCGGGCGACGGCGTCGAAGCGCTCGTTCTTCTGGAGCGTAGACTCGTCCATGTAAAGGCCGCGCGACACTTCGATCTGCAGCGCATGCCAGCCGGCGGCGGGCTTGCCGTAATGTTCGGTGATGAACCCGCCCGCGTAAGGCCGGTTGCGCATGACGTGATAGCCGCGGCTGCGCAGCCGGTCTTCGACGATGTCGACGAGGCCGGTGGAAGCGCTCGCGCCGTAGCGATCGCCGATGACGAAGTCGATGCGCCGCTTGTCGCCCCGCGCTGCGAGCACCGGATCGCGCGCGCCGGTCGAAGGCATCGAATGGCAGTCGATCAGCACGGCGACGCCAAAGCGGGCCGAGGCGCGCTCCATCAATCCGCGCAAAGCCGCATGATAGGGCTTGTAGAGGCTGTCGATGCGACGCAAGCCCTCTTCGAGCGACAGCCGGAGTTCATAGATTTCGCGCGCGTCGGCGACGACCCGGGGAATTGTCCCCAGCCCCGCCGCGACGCGCAGCGAACGCGCATTGGCGAAGGCCGGCAGGGCGCCTTCAAACAGCCTGGGATCAAGTTCATAGGGCTCGCGATTGAGATCCAGATAGGCGCGAGGAAAGCGCGCCCGCAGCAGAGGCGCCCCGATGGACGACGCCGAGGCAAACAGATCGTCGACATAGGCGTCTTCCGAACGGCGCAGAGTCGCCGTGTCGAGCGGCGTCGCGGCCAGAAAGCGCGCAGGATAGATTCGGCCCGAATGCGGCGAGGAAAAAACCAGCGGCGAAGCAACCGCGTCCGGATCGATAATGTCGAAGGCGCGCTCGAATTCCGGTTCGCAGCAGGGCTCCGCCACATTCATATCGCGCCGCTCGCGCACGCCTTCGTTCATTCGCCCGTCTCATTTCCGCGCCGCAACGGCCTTAGAAGTAGCGCCGGCGCCGGGGACAGGCGCTCGAAAATGACAGCCCCTCCCGCTATATTAGAGCGTTACGTTAACGCGGCGCCGCCTCGGTTTCACCTGAAATTTACGAAGCTCGGGCCATATGGCAAAAAACCTGCGAGGATGGCGATGAACGATAGTCCGGCCGCACGAATTCTACTTGCCGAAGACGACAACGACATGCGGCGTTTTCTGGTCAAGGCGCTGCAACAGGCCGGGTTTTCGGTCACGTCCTTCGACAACGGGCTTTCCGCCTATGATCAGCTTCGGGTCGAACCCTTTGAACTGCTCTTGACCGACATCGTCATGCCCGAGATGGACGGGATCGAACTTGCGCGCCGCGCTACCGAACTTGATCCCGACATCAGGGTCATGTTCATCACCGGCTTCGCCGCCGTAGCGCTCAACCCAGACAGTCACGCGCCGAAACAGGCGAAAATCCTCTCCAAGCCGTTCCATCTGAGGGATCTGGTCACCGAGGTGCAGAGGATGCTCGCGGCCTGAGCCTTAAAGCTTGGCTGCAGGCCGAAGCGAAATCGGCCGCGTCCCGGTTGCGATAGGCGCGCCGCCAAGAGCCGCCGTGCAGGCCAACTTGCCCATTCGCCCGCGTTGCGCTATCAGCCCCGTCAAATTCGCTTGTTTCGAACGGCCGACCCCGCGCCGCTGCGGCGCGGGGCTTCAGTCGTTTATATCGCAGGAAGGATGCGTCGCGATGAAAAAGGACATCCACCCGGACTATCACACGATCAAGGTCGTTATGACCGACGGCACGGAATATACGACCCGTTCGACCTGGGGGAAGGATGGCGACACGATGAATCTCGACATCGACCCCAAGACGCATCCGGCCTGGACGGGCGGGTCGACCCAGCTCCTCGATCGCGGCGGCCGGTTGTCGCGCTTCAACTCCCGCTTCGGCAATCTTTCTTTCGGCAAGAAATAAAAGAAAGGCGGCGGACAAACCGCCGCCTCAAGTTGGCTCGACTGAAGGATATCACTGGCCGAAGGCGGCGCGCAATTTCGCGATCTGTTCTTCGACCGGACTGGCGGCCGGAGCGGGCTCGGCGGACGCCGGCTCGGGCGCATAGATCAGCCGGTCAAGATGGATGATCCGGGCCTGCAGGCGCAGCGAGTGCAGCGCGAGTTCGCGCAGGCGCGCCGGCAGGCGCTGGAAAATGTCGGCGGCGGAGGCCAGATCCTGTTCGCGAAGCTTCACGCGATGGCGATTGCTCGCCGCCTGGTGACGCGTCAGCTCGCCCTGATTGACCGCGCGCTGCAGCAACAGCCACGACGCAATTTGCATCAGCCGGGTCGTCAGCCGCATGCTTTCAGCTGCATAGGCAAGGGCTTCGGCTTTCGCCAGTTCCTTGGCCTCCAATCGCCCGTCGCCGTCAAGATATGAGGCCGCCTCCTCGACAAGGCTCATGCCTTCGCGAAACAGCACGCAAAATCCTTCAGAACCCGCGAGCTTTTCGATGAAAGAGACCGGCTGATGTTTTTCTCCGGCGCTGCCTGTGACTCGAGCCATACGACGCTCACGCAAATTCGGCGCGACGGCGCCTCTGATGCGCGGACAGTAACGCAGGCGGCCGGGCTGCGCGCGCTTAGCCTTTCTTTAACCTTAACAGGATCGCGCCCCGCCTTGCGCACAAAAAGAGAGCCGCACCGCGGCTCTCAAGGCTTCTTAACAGGGAGGCATCAAGGACGAGTGGAGAAGAAGCCACTCGGACATCCCACTGAAGGGATACGTCCAGCGTAAATCGGCAATCATTAACGTGAGGTTAACGCCGCTTCCCGATTTTCGCTCTCCGGGACCTGTTTGCGTTGTAAAAACACGCCAAAAAGTCAACTCAGCCAAAGCGTTATCCTGAACATGCCGATATTCCGGGCAACCCTCCGTTCGCTTAAGCGCAAGGCTCTGTCGGCGAAGCAAAAAAGGGGCTGGCCCTGGGACAAAAACTGCTGCATTTGAAGACGCCCGTCGCGTTCTCCTGAACGTCCCGCCCCGCTCGAAGGCGTTGAACTCCCCGCAACTGACCCCTCTAGGCTCTCCCTGAATGATTCGTTCCGCCTTGATGAATGTGATGACCGCCGCCGCTCTGAAAGCGGGCCGCGGCCTTAAGCGTGACTTCGGCGAGGTGGAAAACCTGCAAGTCTCGGTGAAAGGCCCTGGGGATTTCGTCACCGCGGCCGACAGGCGCGCCGAAAAAACCCTGTTTGAAGAACTGTCGAAGGCGCGTCCAGGCTACGGCTTCGTCTTGGAGGAAGGGGGCGTCATCGAAGGCTCCGACAAGAGCCACCGCTGGCTGATCGATCCGCTCGACGGCACCTCGAATTTTCTCCATGGCGTTCCGGTCTTCGCCATCTCGATCGGCCTGGAGCGCGAGGATCGTCTCGTCGCCGGCCTCGTCTATAATCCCGCCACCGATGACATGTTCGTCGCCGAGATCGGCCAGGGCGCCTATTTCAACAATCGCCGCATGCGGGTCGCGGCGCGCCGCGCGCTTTCGGACTCCATGGTGGCCTGCGGAATTCCGCCGCTGGCGCGCGCCCGCGATCATGAGTCGTTCAAGCGCGAGCTCGCCGCCGGGATGGGAAAGATCGCCAATATTCGGCGCATGGGCGCCGCCGCGCTCGATCTCGCGCTTGTCGCCTGCGGGCGGTTTGACGGCTATTGGGAGCGTGGCATCAATTCCTGGGACGTCGCGGCGGGAATCGTGCTCGTGCGCGAAGCCGGCGGCTTTGTCAGCGACCTTTCAGGGGGCGGCGACATGCTTGCGAAGGGCGAGATATGTGCAGGCAACGAAACAATCCATCGTCAACTGCTCGATGTGATGAGGAAAGCGTGAACGCCCCTCCCCCTCATATCTCAATGAAACTGCGCCTGCGCGTCGAAGACGACTGGCCGTCGATTCTCGATGTCTGGGTCGCTTCATGGCGGGCCACCTATCCGGAAATCGACTTCGAAGCGCGCCGCGACTGGCTGATGCGCCACGTTCGCGACCTGGAAGCCGTCGGAGGGGTGACCCTCTGCCTGTTCGATTCAGGATCGACGCTTGCCGGCTTCGTCGTGATCAATCCGGCTGATGGCTGGCTCGATCAGATTTGCGTTGCGCCGGACCGCTTTGGCTCAGGCCTCGGAGCGTCGCTGCTGTCGGCGGCGCGCAATGTCTCGCCGAGCGTGATCCGACTCGACGTCAACGCGGACAATCTTCGCGCCATCCGCTTTTACGAGCGCGACGGATTTTCGCGCGTGGGACAGGGAGCGAACACATTGTCCGGTCGCGAAACCATCATGATGGAATGGCGATCGCCGCGCTGAACCTGTCGTCCACGACCATGGCGCTGCGTTAGGCTGCGCCTGACGGATCAGACTTGCGCCGGGGCGGCCTGCTCGCCGAGATGCGCGATGCGGATCATGTTGGTCGCGCCGGGCGTGCCGAAAGGCATGCCGGCGACGATGATCACACGGTCGCCGGCGACGCCGAACCCCTCGCGCTCGGAATATTCGCAGGCGCGCCCCACCATGTCCTCGATGTCGACGGCGTCATGCGTTTGAAGCGCGTGCACGCCCCAGACCAGCGCCAGGCGGCGCGCAGTGTCGCGCTTCGGCGTCAGCGCCAGAATCGGCGACTGCGGCCGTTCGCGGGCGATGCGCAACGCCGTCGAACCGGAGGACGTCCAGGCGATGACCGCCTTCGAGTGAAGCGTCTGGGCGACATCGCGCGCGGCGACGGCGATCGCGTCAGCCGAGGTCGGGTTGGGCAATTCGCCGCGCTGGGCGTTGATGATCGAGCGATAGATCGTATCCGTCTCGACCTCTTCAGCGATCCGGCTCATCGTCGCGACCGCTTCGTGCGGATATTGCCCCGCCGCGCTTTCGGCGGAAAGCATCACCGCGTCCGCGCCCTCGAACACCGCCGTGGCGACGTCGGACACTTCGGCGCGCGTTGGCAGGGGCGAAAGGATCATCGACTCGAGCATCTGCGTGGCGATAACCACCGGCTTGCCGAGGCGCCGCGCGGAACGGTTGATGCGTTTCTGGAGTCCGGGAACGCGTTCGAGCGGCACTTCGACGCCGAGGTCGCCGCGCGCCACCATCAGCGCGTCTGAAACCTCAATCACATCTTCGAGCCTCGAAATCGCCTGAGGCTTCTCGATCTTCGCCATGACCAGCGCCCGGCCCTGGGTGATCTGCTTCACCTCGATCACGTCTTCGGGCCGCTGGACGAAGGAGATCGCGACCCAATCGACTCCCTCCTTCAATGCGGCGTCGAGATCGGCGCGGTCCTTGTTCGTCATCGACGTGATCGGAATTTCCGTATCCGGCAGGCTCACGCCCTTACGGTTCGACAGGCGTCCGGCGACGTCGACGACAGCGTGCGCCCGCTCGGGAGAAGTTTCGACGACATGAAGCCGCACCCGCCCGTCGTCGATGAGGATCGAATCATTGACCTTGAGCGCCGCAAGAATTTCAGGATGCGGCAAGCGTACGCGCGTGGCGTCGCCGGGCTTCGGATCGCTGTCGAAGACGAAGACGTCGCCCTTGCGCACATGCACAGAGCCTTCCTCGAAGGCGCCGATGCGCAGCTTCGGACCCTGGAGGTCGACAAGCACGGCGATCGCGCGCGACATGTCGTTCTCGATCTCGCGGATCATCCGCACATAGCTCGCAAGCCCCGCGTGATCCGTATGACTCATGTTGATGCGGAAAACATCGGCGCCGGCGCGCACGAGGCCCGCAATGACCGCCTTGTCGACCGTCGCCGGTCCAAGCGTTGCGATGATCTTGACGCGCCGCGACCTTCTCATGGCGAAGACGTTCCTGAGCTCAAGTTATTGCGTTGGCGCGGCGTTAGGATCAGTGAGCTGAACCGTCCAGCTCTTTGCATCTCGCCCCGTGTCGATCTCGAAGAATCCGGTTCGTTCGAAACCGCGCGCGAAACAATCCTCTCTTCCGTCGATACGAAATTCCCGGTCGCGCGTGCACATGAACGCCTTGCCCTTCCACTCGCCGCCGCGTTCGTCCATGGCATAGACATAATAATATTGTGCGGCGAGCGGACCGCGCAGAAGCGTTTCGCAAACGCTGGGCCGAAGGTTCCACCAGCCTTCGGACAACCAGTTGCGTCCGTCGGTATAGGCGATCGCGACGCTGACTCGGGCGCTCGTATTGTTGCACAGACGAAAGTCGGCGCGCGCCGGCGCAGCGGCGCAAAATGATAGAGCGGCAACAAGAAGGGCGCGTCCAATCATAGTATTAGCGATGCCTGGAAGGGCTGGAGACGGGTCGCTGGCGCCGGGTGCGAAGTCGGCGCGGCAGGCGGTTCTGCAAACCATGCCTCGGAGGCTTTGTCCACCCCGCGACGCGGGCGTCCTGCCTCCAATCGGCGCGCCGCGCCGCCTGCGCGCGCTCAATCTGAAGGCAGCGCTGGCCAGCCGGTCGGAATAAGCGGCGCTCGAAGAGGTCGAACGCGGCGAGGATGCGGCCAAAGACGCTGATCGCGTTTCGCGCGTCACTCTTTTTCCCGTAACGCCTGAGCGGCGCGAATCGCGAAATAGGTAAGGACGCCGGACGCGCCCGCGCGCTTGAAAGCAAGCAGGCTTTCCAGCATCGCCCGGTCGCCGTCGATCCAGCCGTTTTGCGCGGCCGCGGTCAGCATCGCGTATTCGCCCGACACCTGATAAGCGAACGTCGGCGCCCGAAAGGTCTCGACGACGCGTCGCACCACATCGAGATAGGGCATGCCCGGCTTCACCATCACCATGTCGGCGCCCTGTTCGAGGTCGAGCGCCACCTCGCGCAGCGCCTCGTCGGAATTGGCGGGGTCCATCTGATAGGTTCGCTTGTCGCCTCTCAGCGTCTTGCTTGTTCCGATCGCGTCGCGGAACGGTCCGTAGAACGCCGACGCATATTTCGCCGCATAGCTCATGATCTGGACATTCTCGAAACCTTCGGCGTCGAGCGCCCTGCGTATAGCCTCGACCCTTCCGTCCATCATGTCCGAGGGCGCGATGACGTCGGCGCCGGCGCGCGCCTGGGTCACCGCCTGTCGCGCCAGCACGGCGACGGTCGCGTCATTGACGATCTCGTCGCCGACGAGAAGGCCGTCGTGGCCGTGACTCGTGTAAGGATCGAGCGCCACATCGGTGATGAGGCCGATGTCGGGAACGGCGCGCTTGATCGCCTGACAGGCGCGACAAACGAGATTTTGAGGGTCGAGCGCCGCGCTCGCGCGCTCGTCGCGCAGGTCCGGATCCGTGTAGGGAAAGAGCGCGACGGCGGGAATCCCGAGCGCGGCGGCCTGCCTCACGGCTTCAACCGCCGCATCGACCGAATAGCGGTAGACGCCCGGCATCGAGGACACCGGCTCGCGCCGATCCGCGCCGTCGATCAGGAAGAGCGGCCAGATCAGATCAGAAACATCAAGCGCGTTTTCCCTGACCAGGCGGCGCGCCCACTCGCTCTTGCGATTTCGGCGCGGGCGCCTGAGCAGGCTCAGCCGCGCCGCCTCGTCGATCCGCCTTTCTGCGTCATTCATGGGGCCTCCGCTTTGCGCTCATTCCCGGCTCATCCCCTTCATCCGCTTTCGACACGAATGGACTTCAGGCTATAGAGGATCGACGGCCGTTGCGCTTGCGCGAGGAAAGACCATTGAAAATCGGCTCGCGCAACTTTTCATTGCGCCGCTCGGCGCGCGCCGCCGTCATCGGCGCCGGCGCGTTTGTCGCGGCCAGCGCCGCTCTGGCGCAGGTCAAAACCGTAACGCCGACGCCGCCCGTGCGTTCCGTTCCGACGCCGCCAAAGCGAAACGCGCCTCCGCCTGGACAGAATGTCAGGCAGCCCCCGCGTCCGCGGCTCCAAGACGCCGCGCCCGCGGCGCCAGTCGAAAAGCCTGCTCCGCATATCAGCCAGCCGCCGGAAGTCGGCGCGCTTCCGCCGCCGCAAGCGCCGCCTCCGGTCGATACGAGTCAGCCGCCGCCGTCGCTTCCCCGCGCGCCGCGCCGGAAGATGCGCGCCTGCGCCGAGGAATGGGACAGGATGAAGCTCGAGTCGAATAAAGGATTGCCGACGTGGCGCAGCTTCGCGACGGAATGCCTGACGCGATAGGCGTCATGAAGTGGCCTGGAGCGACGGCGGCGCGCACACAAGATAATTAGCTGTGACAGGTATCGCCCGGGACGCGCCTCGTTGGACGCGCGCCCTCGGGCGATGTGAGCATGAAGCGCGTCCGCAATGGCGCGACGCGATCAATCGCGTATGCGAGGGCGCTTCGCTTTACATGGCCTCCGGCGGAGCAGATGGCGCCGGCGCCTTTACCTTGCGTGGCGTGCGCTTCTTCGCGGTCGCCTTGCGAGCGCCCTTCTTGGCGCCTGCCTTCTTGGCGACTGACTTCTTCACGCCGCGCTTTTTGGTCGCCGCCTTGCGGACGCCCTTGCGGGCCGTCTTCTTCACAGCAGTCTTTCGCGTAGCCTTGCGAGCGCCTTTCTTTGCCGCCGACTTCTTCGTCGCAGCCTTCTTCGCGGTTTTACGCGCACCCTTCTTCGCCGCAGCCTTCTTGGCCGGCTTACGCTTCATTGTAGCTCTCGCCATAATAAGTCCCCTTGATCCGA
>JBFXJV010000063.1:0-12015 GCA_050174515.1 Methylocystis sp. | reverse complement strand
GCCAAATGGTTCGTCGAGAAGCAACACGCGCGGCTCAATCTCCAGCGCGCGAGCGAGAGCCACGCGCTGGCGATGGCCGCCAGAGAGTTGCGCAGGGTAGCGGGCGCCAAGTCCGTCGAGCTGCACGAACCGGAGAAGTTCGGCCACGCGCGCCTTGAGCGAGGCGCGAGAGGGACGCGTTCGTCAAGGTCGAACTCTCAGGCCATAGGCAATATTGTCGGCGACGGTCATATGTTTGAAGAGCGCATAGTTCTGAAACACCATGCCGACTTGGCGGGCCTGCACTGGGAGATTGGTCGCGTTCTCGCCATCGAACAGAACGCGTCCTCGATCGGGAGAGTTGAGCCCCGCAATCACACGCAGAAGCGTTGTTTTGCCAGATCCGGAGGGACCGAGCAGCGCGACGAGTTCGCCGGGTTCGATGTCGAGACTGACGTCGCGCAGCGCCGGGAAGGCGCCGAAGTCCTGCTCGACTCCCTCGACGCGAATAGAAAAGCCGCGCTTGTTCATATCAGTGTCGCCGCGCGCGGCCTGAGAGCGCGTCGGCGTGGCGCCATTCAAGGAAGGTCTTAATCCCGAGCGTGACGAGCGCCAAGCTTGCAAGAAGAACTGCGAGAGCGAAAGCGGCGACGATGTTGTACTCATTGTAGAGTATCTCCACTTGCAGCGGGATCGTGTTGGTGAGGCCGCGAATATGGCCGGAAACGACGGCGACGGCGCCGAACTCGCCCATGGCGCGGGCGTTGCACAGCAACACGCCATAGAGCAGGCCCCATTTTATGTTGGGCAGCGTCACGGTCAGAAAAGTCTTGAAGCCGGAGGCGCCCAGCGTGAGCGCCGCTTCCTCTTCCACTGTCCCCTGCTCCTGCATCAGCGGAATGAGTTCGCGCGCAATAAAAGGAAATGTAACGAAGATCGTCGCCAGCACGATGCCAGGAATGGCAAAGATGATCCGCACATTGTGGGCTGCGATCCACGGGCCGAAGAGGCCCTGACCGCCGAACACCAGAACATAGATGAGGCCGGCGACGACGGGCGAGACCGAAAACGGCAGATCAATCAGCGTGATCAGCACGCTTTTGCCAGGGAACGAGAATTTGGCGATCGACCAGGACGCCGCGAGACCGAAGACCAGATTGGCCGGCACGCTGATCGCCGCGACGAGCAGCGTTAGGCGGATGGCGGCGAACGCGTCGGGATCCTTGAACGCCTCTAAGAATGTCCCCGCGCCTTTGCTGAAGGCTTCGGCGAAGACGATCGCAAGCGGCGCGAGCAGGAAAACAGCGAGGAAGAGCACCGCGATCGCGATGAGCAGATAACGCGCGAGCGGCGCCTCTTCCGTGACGGGACGGATTTTGGCGCGCCGATTGGCTGAAGCAGGGAGGGAAGCGTCAGACATGGCCGAACCTCCTGCGGCTCCATGCCTGGATGAGATTGATGAGAAGAAGCGCGACGAAGGAAATCGCCAGCATGATCGTCGCGATCCCCGTCGCGCCAGCGTAATCATATTGTTCGAGCTTCACGACGATCAGCAGCGGCGCGATCTCCGACACATAGGCGATATTGCCGGCGATGAAGATCACGGAGCCATATTCGCCAATCGCTCTCGCGAAGGCGAGCGCAAAACCCGTCAGCAATGCCGGAACGAGCGGTGGCAACAGTACGCGTGCGACAGTTTGCCATCGACTGGCGCCAAGGGTCGCTGAGGCTTCTTCCAGCTCTACTTCGAGCTCGGAAATAATCGGCTGTACGGTGCGCACGACGAAGGGCAAGCCAATGAAGATGAGCGCGACAAGAATGCCCCAACGGGTGAAGGCGATCTTGATATCGTAGTCGGCGAGAGGCGCGCCAAACCAGCCATTGGGTGAATAGAGCGCCGCAAGCGAAATGCCGGTCACTGCCGTCGGCAGCGCGAAGGGCAAATCCACGAAAGCATCGAGAAGGCGCCGGCCGCAGAAGTCGTAGCGCGTGAGCACCCAGGCGACGATGAGGCCAAAGAACAGATCGATAAGCGCCGCCGCGAAGGAAATGAGAAACGTCGTGCGCAGCGCCGCCGCGACGCGCGGCTCCGCCGCAACGTCATAGAGACCCGATAGGCCGAGCTCGGACGAGCGCCAGATCAGCGCCGCCAGCGGAAACAACACGATCAGCCCGAGATAGAGCAGCGTGTAGCCGAAGGTCAGACCAAAACCAGGAATAACGCTCGGCGCCCTGAAGCGCCGAGCGTTTTTGCCGGCAAAGCTCGGGGAGCTCACTTCGCCGGCTCTTGTTTCTGAATTTCGTCGAAGATTCCGCCGTCGGCGAAATGTTTCTTTTGCGCCGCCGCCCAGCCGCCGAACGTCTGGTCGATGGTGATGAAGTTGATCTTGGCGAACTTCTTCACATCCTCCTTCGCCGCATGTTCAGGATGGGCGGGACGATAGTAATTGCGCGCGATGATCGCTTGCGCCGGCGGCGAATAAAGGAAGTTGAGATAGGCCTCGGCGACCTTTCGATTGCCTTTCGCGTCGGCATTGGCGTCGACGACGGTGACGGGCGGCTCCGCGAGGATCGATTGCGACGGCGTGACGATCTCGAATTTGTCGGCGCCGAATTCCTTCAACGCCAGGAATGCTTCATTCTCCCAGGCGAGGAGCACGTCGCCGATCCCCCGCTGCGTAAAGGTGATCGTCGAGCCTCGCGCGCCCGTGTCCATCACCGGCGCGTTCTTATAGACCGCCTTCACAAACTCCTTCGTCTTCGCCTCGTCCCCGTTAAACTTCTTTAGCCCATAGCCCCAGGCCGCGAGATAATTCCAGCGCGCGCCGCCCGATGTCTTAGGATTAGGCGTGATCACCCCGACCCCGGGCTTCGCCACATCGTCCCAATCCTTGATCTTCTTCGGATTGCCTTTGCGCACCAGAAACACGATCGTCGACGTATAGGGCGAGGAATTATTTGGCAGACGCTTCTGCCAGTCGGCCGGTATCTTCCTGCTCCTGCTGGCGATCGCGTCAATGTCCGCGGCGAGCGCCAGGGTCGCGACATCGGCATTGAGCCCGTCGATCACCGCGCGTGCCTGCGCGCCTGATCCGCCGTGCGACGCCTGAAGTTCGATCGTTTCGCCGGTCTTGGCCTTCCAGTCCGCCGCGAATGCCGGATTGATCGCCTTGTAGAGCTCGCGCGTGGGGTCATAAGAGACGTTCAAAAACGTCTGGCCTGCCTGAGAATGCGCGCTCGCCAGTAGCATTAGCGCACTCAGGCCCCCCAGAATCCCGAGGCCAAGACCCCTTTCCAAACGGTCCCTCGTGCTCATCTCACCCTCCTCAGCAACCAGAATATATAGTTGATAGCATTACTAGACTTTTTTCGCAAGAGCCCCGCCGATCTGGACAGACCCGTCTTCAAGGCGGGTCGGCGAGGACGTGTCAGCCGGGTCTGGCTCAGGCCGAAGGGCGGATGCTTCGCTGCGGGGAGCTACTTAGCGGCTAAGGGCCTGAAAGCCGGGCCCACGGCCTTTAATATCGCAGCAACATTGTAGTGTTTAAGCAACATCGTCGTCAGCTTGATTCGTGTCGACGAAAATTCCGTCGCAACCACTCGGCCAAAAGACGCATATTTGGGCACGTCGAACGAGACAGCGCTCGGCCGGTTTTGCTGCAAAGCAATATATTCCTTGATTTTTTTGTGCAGCGCACATACCAATGTGCCTCTAGAGCCGCATGGAATTGCCCGCGCGCCTATACCAGAGGGGATAAACGATGACCGTGTTCCCAGACATTAAGGCATTCGGCACGAACCCATTCGAGTCATTTGCCGCGGCGACTGCCGCGTCAGCCAAGGGTCTAGAGGCCATCGCGGCCGAAACGACGGATTATTCAAAGAAGTCCTTCGAGAAAGGCCGTGCGTTCTTCGAGAAGCTGACCGGCGTGAAGGAGATCGACGAAGCGATCCAGCTCCAGACGGACTTCGCTAAATCCGTCTATGAAGATTTCCTAGCCCACGCCACCAAGATTGGCGAGCTGTGTTCGAGCCTGGCCAAGGAAGCGTTCAAGCCGATCGATGTCGCATCGCCCGCACAGTCGTCAGTCTCCGCTTCGCCGTCAAAGACGCCTGTCGCTGCTAAGCAGAGCTGAACTTACGCAGGTTTAACGCGACGCATCTCAACGACGAAACCCGCTCGATCAGCTGTGCTCATCGGGCGGAGTTTTTTCGAAGCGCTTATCGGCGTGTGAGTCGGAGCCGAAGCTTGAGCCGCCCCAGCGCCGATCTAAGACATCACTCGCGGTGGAGCTTGGAGACGGCCATGGCGCCTCAGAGACACACCCATTCGAAATCCTTTGGGGTTTTCAACCCGAGCTTTGGCGCCGACAAATTTGGCTTTCACGATTTCAGGAGCATTTTCTATAATTTCGACGCGCCCCTCCTCTATGAGGAAGCTATCCGCCGTCATGAGGGCCTGATTGCAAGGGGTGGAGCACTTGTCGCTGAGACCGGCGTCCACACGGGCCGCTCGCCCAGGGACAAATTCATTGTCGCCGACGCAGTCACCGAAGACGCAATTTGGTGGGACAACTGCGGCCGCATGTCGAAAGACCACTTCGACGCGCTGCTTGCCGACTTCATTGACCATGCCAAAGGCAAGGAAATCTTTGCTCAAGATCTTTATGTCGGGGCCGATCCCGCCTTTCGCATCCAGACACGAATCTTCACCGAGTTCGCATGGCACTCGCTATTCGCCCGCAACATGCTGATTCGACCGCTGACCGACGACCTACCCTATTTCGAATCAGAATTGACGATCGTCGACTTTCCATCGTTCAAAGCCGACCCCGCTCGCCACGGTTGCCACTCCGAGACAATCATCGCAATCGATTTCACAAACAAGATCGTTCTCATCGGCGGCACGCATTACGCCGGCGAGATAAAGAAATCGGTATTCACCTATCTCAATTTCGTCCTACCCACTTCGGACACGATGCCGATGCACTGCGCCGCTAATGTTGGGCCCGGCGGCGACGTCGCGATCTTTTTCGGCCTCTCCGGCACCGGCAAGACGACGCTGTCAGCCGACTCGGCCCGCACCCTGCTCGGCGACGACGAGCACGGTTGGAGCAAGGAGGGCGTTTTCAATTTCGAGGGCGGCTGTTACGCCAAGGCGATCAAGCTATCGCGCGAGGCTGAGCCTGAGATCTACGCCGCGACCGAACGCTTCGGATCAGTGATGGAGAACGTTGTCCTCGACCCGCTGACCCGCGTCCCTGATTTCGACGATGATTCGAAGACTGAAAACACGCGCGTCGCCTATCCGATCGCCTTCATTCCCAATGCGTCGCAAACTGGGCGCGCCGGCCATCCGACGAACATCGTGATGCTGACCTGTGACGCCTTCGGCGTGCTGCCGCCAATCGCCAAGCTCAATGCGAGCCAGGCCATGTATCACTTTCTGTCCGGCTATACGGCCAAAGTGGCGGGCACGGAGAAGGGCGTCACGGAGCCGCAGGCTACCTTCTCGACCTGTTTCGGAGCGCCGTTCATGCCGCGCCATCCGATCGTCTATGGCAATCTGTTGCGTGACCTCATTGCGCGCCATCACGTCGACTGCTGGCTTGTCAATACAGGATGGACGGGCGGCTCTTACGGCGTGGGCCACCGCATGCCGATCCGTGTGACGCGCCGCCTGCTCGCCTCCGTGCTCGATGGCACGCTCAACAAGATGCATTTCCACACCGAAGCGTCATTCGGCCTCGCCGTGCCAACCTCGGCGCCAGGCGTCGAGCCGGAACTGCTGAGCCCGATCAAGACATGGGCGTCGAAGAAAGATTACGAAGCGACCGCAAAGACGCTTGTCGACATGTTCCGCGCCAACTTCGTCACCTTCGAGCCGCACGTCGACACGGCTGTCAAGGACGCCGCCTTGAAAGTGTTGACGCGGGGTAACCGCACTACTCTCGGGTCCTGACTGCCGCATCATGAGCACGATCTGTTGATTTCCGCTTGGATTTGACCCGCGCTTTTCACTGAGAGGTGACTCACCTGGATTTATCGTTCGATGTTCAGGCAAAGGAACTAGAAGCCGACACCCGCACCTTCATCGAACAGCGCAATGAAAATCCAAAGCTCTATCGATGGACCAAAATCGCCGATGAAATCTTCACTTTTTGTCGGAGCGCGATCACGTCGGGCGCGTTCAGAATCATTTGGATCATGTGCGTGATCTGGATTTCAATTTCCGGTCGAGAATTGGGGAAGCCTGGGGTTTTTGGACGGCAATTCTCGAACTCAATGCCTTCTCGAAAACGCTAGGAGAGCGCACCCGACTACTCAAGAATTTCTCCCGATTTCTCACGGCGAGAGTAGCGGAGCGAGCCCTTCATCAAGAACTAACAGAGACGACAGGGATCAACCGAGAGCTGACTGTCATCATGACGGACATTCGCAATTTTACGGGCATCTCAGAAAGCCTTTCGCCGAATGAAGTGGTAGCGCTCTTGAACCAATATTTTAGTGCGATGTTGGACGTAATTACTCAGTTCCAGATCAGCGTGGACAAGTTCATCGGCGATGGCATATTAGCCTATGTTGACTGCGGGACGAACGGCGATGAAGGCGCCGCTATCATCGAAAACAGGCTCGGCGTGGACGCCGCGATCGCCATGATCGAACGCGTGGAACAGCTCAATGGGAAGCTAAGGGAAATGAACCTGCCCGCCATAAGAATTGGCGTTGGGATTTTTCGTGGGCCGCTGGTGATCGGCCTCATAGGATCAGAGGCCAAACTTGAACACACGATCATCGGCGATACGGTCAACCGCACGGCTAGGACGTAGACTCATTATCGCGTAGCCAGACGCGGATGGCGACAAGTTTGAGTGCGGCGAGAAAGTTCTCTGCGGTCTTGTCGTATCTGGTGGCGATGCGGCGATAGCTCTTGATCTTGTTGAAGAAGCGCTCGACGAGATTACGCGCCTTGTAGAGATGTTTCGAGAAACAGATCGGGTCTTTGCGGTTGCTTTTGGGCGGGATGTTCGCCCAAGCGCCGCGCTCTGCGACTGCGTCGCGCAATGCATTGGCGTCGTAGCCTTTGTCGGCTAGCAGCATGGCGTTGTTGGGCAAATCTGCGACCAGTTCCGGCGCGCTTTCGATGTCGCTCTTTTGCCCGGTGGTGAGTTTGAGCTTCAGCGGCCGTCCTTTTCGATCGACGAGCGCGTGGATTTTCGTCGTGAGGCCGCCTCGGGAGCGACCCAGACATCGATCTCGATTCCCCTTTTTGCGGTCGCGCCTTGCTGATGCACGCGGACGATGGAGCTGTCGATCATCTGCACATCGCCATCATGCGCCTTGACGATCGCATCCATCAGGCGGTCCCAGACGCCGGCTTTGCGCCAGCGGTTGAAGCGATTGTAGACCGTCGTGCGCGGGCCTAGCGCTCCGGCAAATCGCCCCACGGCGCTCCCGAACGCAGCACCCAGAAAATACCGTTCAGAACCCGCCGGTCGTCAACCCGCGCAACGCCGCGCGGCTTGTTGGGAAGATGCGGCTCAATCGCCGTCCACTCGAAATCCGTCAACTCATAGCGGGCCATGGCAAAGCTCATTCAAGGAGCTTGAATCACGCTACCGACGATTCGGGAATCCCAACCAGGACCTTTATGAGTTTACGTCCTAGGCTTGAAAGCCTGTGCAAGGACCTCAGGGTGTCCATCGTCATTTCGGACCGGGTCTGGCGCTCGCTAGAAGATGAGGTGCGCGGGCGCTTCAAGTCTTTCGGAAAGCAGGCGATGAAAGGCATTGCTGAACCGATCGAAGTTTTTGGAGGGCCTACCAAATAGGCCCGGCATGTCCGTGATGGTGGAGGAATATGCACGCGACATGATCTACACCGAGGCAATGCATCAGGACGAGGTCGACAAGATGTTGCGAAAGCCGGGGACGCGACCATCTTTTTTTTTTGGCGCCGACGCATGAATAGACCCTCGGCTCCATAACAGTCCGTTGACCAAGTCGGTTTCGGCTGATTCTGTCCGAGCATTACGGACTAGCAATTGACGGACAGCGACGATGGCGATGGGTCGTGAGTGCGTGGTCCAGGGCGACTTCATGGTGACATGGAAAAAGATTTCTCGCTCGGCTGGTCATTTGTGTTACGACGGTCTCCAGCAGCTGTTGGCCACGCCGGCTTCGACGCTTTCGTTGAAGAGACCTGCACGCCATATTATGCGCCGAAGATGGGCGCTCCGCCGTCGCCGCCTGGCCGTTATTTCCGCATGCATTTGATCGGCTATTTCGAAGGGCTCGACAGCCAGTGCGGCATTTCTGGCGCTGCTCGGATTCGAGATCGCCGGGAGATTTCATTCGGCTCGGCAGGCGCGACAAGGTTCCCGATCATTCCTGGTAGTCGAAGACGCGCAGCCGTCTGCCGCACAAAGCGCACGAGAAGGTATTCGCGTTCGTCCTGAAGCTCGTCGCACGGAAATGCTCCGCGCGTAGGCGGCGACGATGGGCGATCGCTTCCGGCGCGGCGCACATTGCGGATCGACCTTGGCGAGCAAAGGTTACAGATCGATCACCTTTCGATCCTTCTTCGGTGACGTACCGCTTGGAGTTCGTCGGTTCACGAACTGCCAATGCTGCCGCAAAGTCGCGGACGAACCGAAAAGTCGTTCGGCGTTGACGCTTGACCGCGGCACAACGCCCGAACTCGCCTACGTCACCGCCAAATTTGCCGCGCTTGCGCCGTTTGCCAAGGGGGCTGACTTACCCGCGGAGTTGCTGCCCATCGGCAGCGCCGTCAATACCAGTACGGTGAGCAATCGGACGCCGCCGTGTCGGCGACCATATCGCGCGACTGCGTCCCGAGGGAGTGGCGGATCCCGACATTGACGCGGTGACCTCCGGAATCGTGATCGGCCTTGGGGGAGGCTATCTGCACAGCCGGCATCGTCACTACGAGCGAAAATTCGAAGTGCTCGCGAGCAAGGTGCTCAATGTCGATGGATCGCAGCATCGCGTCGCCGTTGGTCGCAACGGCAATTCTGCAAGCGAATTTGCGGATGCTGTTGTAAGCACGGGCGTGCGTCTCAGCACGTCGGCGACGGTGCTTTGCGACGGCGACCTTAAACTGTGGAAGTTGCAGCGTCAGGTCATGCCAGAGGCGACTCTCGTCCTCGACTGGTTCCATATGGCCATGCGTTTTGAACACGCATGTTCCGGCGCATTCGGGATCTTCCCAAAGAGACTAGCCTTCGACGTGAAAATGGGGACCGCTTTCAAAGCGATAGACACTATTGGGCAAACGAACTGCCGCCGACGATTGGGTTGCCGGCGGCAGAGAGAGCTGAGGCGATCAATAGCTGGCTATGCTTGTCGAGCGATGATCGGACGATGTAGTTCGCGCTGCGAGACCCAACCGGCGGCAGCGATGGCGACGCCGAGGCCGAAGTGCAATACGTTATCAAATTGATTGATGTGAATGAAGCCGAGCAGATAGCCCTCCTCCTGCGAGCCGAGCGTCACAAAACCGATCAGGCCGGTCAGCAGATAGACCACGCCGAACGCCTGCATGAACCGAATTGACGACTGCGCGCCAATCAGCGCGACGGCGACGAACGCGATGGCCGTCGCTAGATGCACCAGATTGTGAGCCATGTTGGTGACGAAGACCCCTTCGGAGCCAACGAGCGGATTGGAGACTAATCCCAGCATGGCCGCTCCCATAAAGGCCGCGGCAAAGCCCCAAGCCAAAAGGATAGCGAGATTTTTCATCGTATCTCTCCCAAAGAGTGTTGAAGAAGATGTCTTTCCGACAGTCTTTCGACGCTACGGTACGGGGAGTTCTTACTCGCACTCTTGTGGCGCGGACTGCGACGGTTATGGCGAGGTCGCCGAGGTAAGGAATCGCTCACGGCCGGCGTCCAATGGTCGAGCTCCCATGACGAGAGAGCTCTTTCCATGATCCAGCAGGAGAACCACCATGATTCGCATTCGACCAATTGATCGAAACACTGCCGATTCCGGCGCCGCGGAATTGTTGGACGCCGTCGAGAGGAAGATGCGCGCCGTGCCGAACATTATTTCCACGATGGCCAACTCACCCGCCGTCGCGAAGGCCTATCTCGGCTTCGGTCAGGCTCTGTCCACCGGCGCGCTGCCGCACCGACTGCGGGAGCAGATCGCTTTGTTGGTGGGCGAAATTAACGGCTGCGGCTATTGCGTCGCCGCCCACACTGCACTGGGCAAGGCGGCCGGACTCAGCGAGGGGGAAACATGTGACGCCCGTCGCGGGGCGTCGCGTGATGAAAAGGAGCGTGTCGCCTTGGGCTTTGCTCGTAAAGTCGTCCAGGATCGAGGCATCGTGACGGATGACGACATGGAGAAGGTTCGTCAAGCGGGCTACAGCGACGGTGAGATCGGAGAGATCGTGGCGCATGTCGCGATGAACATCTTCTCGAACTACTTCAACCACGTTGCAGGGACGGAAGTGGATTTTCCCGTTCCACCTAGCCTAAAAGCGGCGTGACCACGACTGCCGCTGCGCGGCTTGCAATACTGCGTCGGTCGGGCGTTTCGGGGACACCAAAAGTTAGAATGAGCCCAGCGCATGGCGGAAATCATGGACCGAAACAACGAAACCTGGCTGGCGCAGCTCGGCGGCGACGGTCCGAACAGAGAGGCGGCCTTGGCGGACCTGCGCGATGCGCTACTGCGCGGGTTGCGTCGAGCTTTACGAAAATGGTCGATTACCGATGAGGCCTTTCTGGAGGATTCCGTGCAGGACTCGCTCATCCGCATCCTCGATCGGCGCTCGCAGTTTGAGGGTCGCAGCCGCTTCCTCACCTGGGCAACGGCCATCGCCATCCGAGTCGCGCTGAGCGAACTGCGGCGCCGACGCTGGAGAGACCTCTCGCTCGACGAGCTCCTGACGGATGGTAATCTCAGCTCGGAAATCTCCGCCGATGACGAGTTGAGGCCGGACACACAATGGGAACGGAAGTCGGTCCGCGAAGGAATGATCGAAAAGCTGCACAATATAATCCAAAACGACCTGACGGAAAAACAGCGGGCAGCGCTGCTAGCGGAATTGAAGGGCATGCCGCAGGACGAAATCGCCCGCCATCTCGGCAGTAATCGCAACGCGGTGTACAAGCTGACCCACGACGCCCGCAAGCGGGTGAAGCGGGAGCTGGAATCGGCCAGTTACCGGGCAGATGACCTGCGCGCAACTTTTGAGAACTGAGGGAGAGCCATGCCGCTTTCGAAGCAAGAAATCGACGGGCTGATGCACTTGATCGGTCTCACCAAGGACGATGAGATCAACTGCGAAGAGTGTCTCGCGCAAGTCGCCGAGTTCGCCGAAGGGGAACTGGCCGGCAAGCCCATTCCCGAAGCACTCAGCGCCGTGCGACATCACCTAGCAGTCTGCGCGGAGTGTCATGAGGAATATGAAGCGCTCCAGCAGGCGTTGAGCGGCGTTGATGACTAAGACAGACTTGGTCGCGTATGCCCGCGCGATGGCCAGATCAGGCGAACCGACGGCGCTGGCCTAATGTTTCGCGGCTGCGCGCTATTTCCATAGGGAGTCCGGCCCGGGAGGCATACGTTCAATATGTCGTCGTTCCACATTGTCTCTGAATTTACGGAGCGGTGCATGTCCGAGGGCGTCAAGAAAACGGCATTTGTCTTTGCAGGAGGCGGCAGCCTGGGGTCGATTCAGGTCGGGATGTTACGAGCTCTCGTCGCCAACGGCGTCGCCGCCGACATGGTGGTCGGCTCCAGCGTCGGCGCCATCAATGGAGCCTATTACGCTGGCGCCCCTACAACCGAAGGCGTGGAGCGCCTTGCGGAAATTTGGCTTAGCCTGCGCCGAGAGGACGTCTTTCCGGTTACGTGGCGCACGATGCTTTCGTTCTTGTTGCGGCGCAATTTCCTTGTTCCAGCTGATGGCGTCCGGTGGCTCGTCGACACCTATCTTCCTTATCGCAACTTGGAAGACGCCAAGCTCCCTATCCACGTGGTTGCGACGGATCTCTTGTCGGGT
>JBFXJV010000062.1:0-12038 GCA_050174515.1 Methylocystis sp. | reverse complement strand
TTTCGCGCGTAATGGTTCGGGCATTTCTGCGTGATGTACAAGCAACCCGATCAACGTCTCTCGGGAAATTTCCCCTTCGATAGCATGATCGAGCACGGCTGCTGTTTTCGCCACCAAAGGAGATGCGTAGCTGGTTCCGCAGCCATCGATCACCGTGCCGTCCGGGAGAATAGAAAACAGGCCATGGCCGAGCGTTGCGTGCTGAGTGCCTGAACCACCCACGTGAGCAAGATCGGGTTTAACGCCGGAACGAAGACCTGGTCCCCGCCGACTGAAGCTTGTCGGGGCGAACGGCAAACACCCGGCAACGTCTGGTGGATTAAGAGCAGCGACAGCGACATTTCGAGCGCTTTCCGCAGGAGTAAGTATACCGTCGTTGCGTGCTAGCGCGAGGTTGGAAAGTGCCGCGGCCCGGTCTGCCGGCCACTCCGGGCGCAAATCCTGCGGCTGAATGTTTCCGGCTGAGACAAACACGACGGCATTGTTTTCCTCTGCAATGCGATCCAGACGCACTGCATGGGGGCTGTATCTGTCGGGGGCCGCAGGCTGAAGTATATTGAGGCTCATGTTGAACACACGCACTCCGTGTCGCGCGCGAGCATCTGCGATCGCCGTATCCATCTCGTCAAAAAAGTGGGGAAGACCGCCGGAATAGTACGACGCGAATGCGCCAGCCTTTCCTTCGTTGGGGAAGATCGCAAGGTCGACGAGTTCGGCACCATCGGGTTCTGGGCAGATTGCTGGCCCATTCAAACTAGATCCGGCCACTGCGAGCCCGCCTATGAATGTGCCATGCGAGAGGTCCATGTCTTCATCTGCAAGCACATCCCACCGATCGACAACCCAGTCCGCTAATGCCGGGCTCAGGCCTCCATCGATAATCCCTAGCCTCGGATGAGTGCGACGACTATCTCGAACCGGCAAGATTGCGTTGTCGGGGCGCGCTCGAGATGGCACTGGTAGGCGAGCCGATCGCACTACGACACCAGGCAGTTCGACGCGCTTCACCAAGGGGTGCTTATCAAGAAAATCGAGCAATCTGCTGTGGTGTTGGATGTCAGAATCAAAGGGCGGGAGATCGCGACGCTCTCTGGCCGATCCCGTCAGGCGCAGAACCGCGCCGTTGCCGGCTCGATCGAGCCTCACGGCCAACATGGGCATATTATGTCGCCAGTTGGGTAGCCGCTCGACCGACATACTATATCCGAGGCCGTTGAAGCCGTTTACGAAGGACTCTACGAGGCGGCGATGAGGACCGTCCAGACGATCCCATTCAGATCTTGGGGGCAGAACGTCGAATAGCTCTACTTCATATCCGCTACCGGTCATTGGATTGGAAAGCCATGCAACAGCATCCTCGACGGAAAACTTGCGCTTGTCGGACGTTCCGTAAAGTTCGATCCGTTCAATCGCTCCGGCCTCACTTTTCTGCGCGGACGGATTAGAGACTTCCTTCCCCTTGCTTTCGTCGAAGCGTACGCGGGTTTGCGTCTCCGCCTTCGCGATCTCCGCTTTCACGTGCGCAAGTGCGGACGGGTGCCCCTCGACAATCATTACGCCAAGATCGCCACCGCCGACGAGCGGCGTACGGTCATTGCGGAAAAGGGCTCCAACCGGTCGATGACTCTTGGCCCAAGCTTCCCGCTTCAGGATTACTTTCACGTAACCGATCGGGCCGTGCGACTGCGCGGAAAGCACATCGGATATGGTGTCGATCTGGCTCATGAGGGCAGCTTTGTGCACACCGAATTCGCGGTCTCGATGGGCAAAGAAATCCTTGCGCCCTCCACCACCGCCGGCTTCGCGCGCTTCCTCGAAATTTTCCGGGTTGAGGACAATCTGGATCGGACTAGCCATGCGTCACCTCCTCACCATCCCTAGACTTTCTGCCTTGGCGACCGAGCCACCTGCTGATCGTAGATTTGTCCTTGCCAGCAATGTCGCCGATATCCTCCATTGAGAATGCGAGTGCTGAATCATCGCGCATTGCGCGGAACAGGTTTGACGGTTCGTCGAATAGGAGAGCCCTGCGTTCACTTTGAATACGCGCAGCGTTAAGTGTTGCAAACTGCCGAAGCGTGTCGAGCAGGCCACGTCGATCTTCCTCTCGGACGGTAGTCGCTTTCTTGTATGTACGGACAAGCGCTTCAATCTCTGCGCCAGTCGACCCTTCGGTGAACCACGCGATCAAACGCAAATGACCATCCGGCGCTTGCACCGGCGGCATGAAGTGCTCGGCAATGGCCTTTCTTACAGCGAAATCTGGCTTTGGAATTTCCAGCTGAATCTCGAAACGACGCCAAACTGCCGGGTCAAGCAGCTTTGGATGGTTGGTGATTCCAACAGTGAAGCCAAGATTTTGACGTGCATCCAGATTTTGCAGCAGCGCGTTCACGACGCGCTTTATTTCCCCAACCTCCTGGGGGTCATCTCGAATTTTCGCAATCGCATCGAATTCATCAAGCAGCAGCACGCAGCGATAGCGATTGGCAAACGTAAACAGGTTGCCAATGTTTCTGGCGGTGGTTCCCAAGAACGAAGACACCAGACCATCCAGCTTAACAAGCAAGACAGGTAGATCCAGTTGGCGCGCGATCCAAAGCGCCAAGCGCGTCTTTCCCGTACCCGGAACTCCGTAAATTAAAGAGGTTTTTGCAGGAGAAATGTCAACGGTCGAAAGCGCTTCGAAATTCGTCCATTCATCAATGATCGTGCTGACGGCTTGCGTGACCGTCGGATTGAACAGCGGAGATTCGGCGCTGATCTCGGAAGGAAAAATGATTTCCGCGAGAGGAGCAGCCGTTTCGCGGTCTACCGGGACAGGCGTATTCCGACCGAGGGCTTCACCGGGAAGTGCGGCGCGGGATCGTTCGATGCGACTGGGCGCCATTTCTTTGAGCCGCTCTGCCGCAGTCAGAATACTCGCGAGCGAAGCAGCCTGCTTCTCCTCGCCATCTTTAGCCAAGGCATCGCGTAAACGCTCGATCTGCTTGCGCAACGCAGCTGAGGGCTCAGCCATGGCTGCCCTACAGAGGGCTAGTATGATTGGGAAGTGCTCCATGCGCTAAGCCCGACATTTGGTGCAGAGGCGGTTGCCTTCGTTGCATATATAGGCCAGCCTGTTGCGCGTCAACATAAAATATTGCATAATGACGACGATTCGATGCGCGTTATGGCGCTCATGGTGCACTGGCGAGGGCCCTTGTTGCGTCACATGCGCATTGATGTCGAATTATGAGAAGCGAGGAGAATGCGATGCCCAAGGGTAAGAACACGAACGGCACGCACCATGTCGTCCCCAATCCGGACGGCGGATGGGACGTTCGTCGTGGTGGGAGCGGTCGGTCGAGCGGGCATTTCGACACGAAGCAGGATGCAGTCGTGCGCGGACGCCAAATAAGCCGCAATGCTGAAACTGAACTGAAAATCCACAATCGCGATGGACGGATCGGACAGTCAGACTCGCACGGGCATGATCCGCGCAATATCAAGGGCTAATCCAAGCCCGGCCATCGCCGCCGATTCTATCGCCCGATCCCACGCTTGCGCCCAAAACCCCAATCCACGCTGCCGCCCGGCGACATGACGCCCGAAACCTGCTTGCCGATTTCCTTCTCCAACGACGGCGACCAGGGCACGAGCTGGAAGCCGAGGCCGTCGTCGATCATGGCGAAGCGACCGGACGCGAGCGTGAGGCGATTACGGTAGACGCCGGCGACGATTTCTCCCTCGGCGACGGCGTTGCGCGGGAGGCCGGTTTCGGCGGCGATGCGCCCGCCGACTGAGTCGAGTTCCCGGTTCCGCAACGTATCGAGCAAGTCGCGGGCGAAGACGACGCGCTGGCCTTGTCGGCGCGCGAGTCCTTCCGAGACGAGATGCTCTGTGCGAGCCTCCAGCGCGTCCCGTGCGTCGCGGCCGAAACCGCTCTCGGAAAGTGGCATCGGCTCCCTGTCGAGCAGGCGCCGATCGAGCCATGTCGCGCCCGGCGCGTGAACTTGATCAGCGAGCGCGAGATCGGAGCGCACGGCGAGGACGAGGCGCGACGATTCACCATCGCGCGACGCAATGCGCCTTGCCTCGACGATGGCGCCTAGAGCGGCGTCGCTGGTCGCGTCGAGATCTTTGAGCCGGACATGGTGGGTGCGGCCGTCCACGCCGTCGATGATCGCGAAGGCAGAACCCTTCAGCTCGTCGTCGAGGCCGCGAGACAGAAACCGGCCGATGATCGGGTCGCCGCGTGCCTCGGAGTCGAGCACAAATTCAGTTGTGGCGCGATCAAGACCGCGCTCGCTCAAGCCGCGATGGATGCGCTTGATGATGTCGCCACGCTCGCCGAGGGCGCGCAACGTCGTTTCCGTGTTCTCGGCCATGATCCATTGTCCGAGGCCAGCCGATGCCGCGAGACCGAGTCTCTCCAACTTGCGGGCGCGGGCGACGAGCATGGTTCGCTCGGCATCCTGAGCCCGGTTGCCGACAGGTCGCAGGTCGATCATCCCGTCATGGCGGGCGCCCTCGCGTGCGAGGGTTTGATCGAGCGGCGTCCAGCGATCGGCGTCGACCTGCCTCTCCAGAGCGCGGCAGATTTCCTGCTCGCTGCGAGGACCAAGCTCCAGATTGACGAGCTGCTCGGCGCGGGCGCGGAAGCCCCGGCTGATATAGTCGCGATTGATCACCAGATCCCCGCCGTCGTCGGCTCGTCCGCGAACCAGAACATGGATGTGTGGATGCTCGGTGTTCCAATGATCGACCGCGACCCAATGGATCGCCGTGCCGAGATCGCGCGACATCTCACTCATCAAGTCTCGCGCGAAGGCGCGAAGATCGGAAAGCTCGGCGGCGTCATCGGGCGAGACGATGAAGCGGAAGTGATGCCGGTCGCCCTGGCAGCGTTCGGCGAAGGCGCGCGCGTCCACCTCGTCGCCCGCCGCATCGAACATTTTTCCTGGCGCGCCGTCGCGAGTGACGCCGTCGCGGCGAAGATAGGACAGGTGAGCGGACAGCGGCGCCGATTTCTGGCTGTGCCGAACGACCCGCGCCTTGACCACCACGCCACGAGTCCCTGAACTCAGACCGCGTAGCGAACCGAGGCTTGCGGCGCGGCCGCGTCCGAAGGCGCCGCGACTACTTCCGCGCGCGCCAAAGCGATGCAGGCCGCCGGCCTTCTGCGTCGCCGCGAGAACGCGCGCAACGAAGCTCTTGCCGTTTACCGGCGTCTTCGATCGGATGCGGCCAGGACGGACGTTGATTTTGTCGTCACCAGACATGGAACGAGTCCAACGAGGTGAAAAAGAGTGAGTCTAAGCAACGGCTTGTCGAAACGGACAGGCTGCGCTTCGAATGCGCAGCCTGTGTGAACATATTGACGAGCAACACCAAAACGACCGCCCGAGACCGCCACAGGCTGTCTCTTTTATCTTGCCCTAGGTCACTCGCTGGCGCTCGTTCCCCGATCACCTTGCACAAAGGCTCGATGAAGCACGCTAAACTACGAAGCGAGACGAAAATGCTCATGGCGTGTCCTTCGACGATGTGCGCGCAAAAAATAAGCCGCTCGGCTGCACGGGAGCAGCGCCCGTTGATGCTTTCGAGCCGCCGTGCAGATGCGTTGCCGTCGCAAAAGTTGTATCGCGAGGCGACGCCGGAAAGAGAGGGTGAGAGGCGATGCGCTCGCGTTTTCTTAGCGCGGTCGCGGCGCTGTCGGGAGACACATCGTCCGTCAAATCGAGCGCCGTCGAACTGACGAAAATCGACGCTCGATGCGTATCGGCCGGCGCATCCTTTTGCGCAATGGAGGTTTTAGTTAGACTTAGTTTAGGCGCGAGCCGTGCAACATAGTCCGTGGTTTCCGCGGGCAACGGGCGGCCACGAAAAAGATAGTCTTCGTAGCGCTGGGGGCCGGCATTATAGGCGGCAAGAAACCCCGTTTCGCCATAGCGGCCGAACATCTCGGCGAGATAGGCTGCGCCTGCCAGGATATTGTCGCGTGGATCGAAGGGATCGGAACCAAGACCGAGTTTTGACCGCAACTCGGCGTATGTGTTCGGCATGAGCTGCATCAAGCCGATCGCGCCCTTTTCCGAGACGGAGTTGGCGTCGCCGTCGCTCTCCGCGCGCATGACGGCGTACACCCACGCCGATGGAACATGGAAGCGCCGGGACGCCTCCTCGACGGCGTTAGCGACAACATTTCTTGGCGAGTGGGCATTGGACGCCGCGCGAAGACCAAGCATTTGGGATGGCGCAGGCGAGGCGGTTGCGGCGACGAGAAGCGCGCCGACGATCGCAGTTCGGGTTGCGGAATTGAGGCGTGCGCAGACCGTCCGACGATTCGATAAGTTGAACAAGGTGGCGCTCATTGAGCGACCTCCGCGGTCCACAGTGGCGTGGCGCGCCCGATCAATCCTTCGATCGGAAAGGCGCCAAAGTAGCGACCGTCCAGCGACGCGGGTTCATCCCAGTTGAGCAGAAAGATTTCGCCGGGACGGAGAACGAAGCAGCCACGCCATTGAGGCAGCGGTCGGCTGGCGTGATCACGTTCGCGCGCCTCGGTCATCACGATGCCGTCGACGGTGACCGAGAGTCCCTCGCGGCAGATTTTTTGTCCATGCAATCCCGCCACGCGCTTTATGAGCGGCGCGCCTTTCGGAAGATAGCCGCGTTCGGCGAGCCAGCTGGCGAGCGGTTCTGGAGGCCGCGCGACGACAAGATCGGTGACAGCGAGGTCGCCAATAGGTCGCACCGCATACAATCCGATCGGCACGCTGGCAGAAGCGTTCCAGACGAGCAATGGATCGTGTTTGATCCCGGCGGTCGACAGGAGTGCGCAGGTTGCGAGAAACGAAACGGAAAATATCCGGATCATTTGGCTGTCACCTTCTTGCGCAAGAGCCAGGCCTGATGACGCGCTTGCGAATAGGGTCGCGCCGGTAGTCCTGCAGCCAGTCGATTGTGGATATGCCGCCAATGATCGGGGCAGATGTCTTGCGGTGAAAGGCCCAGCGCTTCGGCGGCGTCGATGGCGCGAAGCACGCGTTGAACCTTGTCCCAGCCATGGGTTCGCAGAAGAATTTCAGCGCCGGGCTTGACGCCGGGGACGGTCGAATAGGCTTCGCCTGAGTCGCAGGCCCGCAGAATGTCGATGCGGGAAACGAGCGTCCCGTAGCCGTTCGACGCCCAACGGACGAAGGCGAAGATCGATCCCGGCGCGAAGGAGGCGATGCGCCTGCGGCGATCGAGCGTCCGCTCGCTGACCGGCGCGCCAAAGCGAATCCAGCGCTCGATTTTGCCCTTCAGGAAATAAAGCTCCACTTCGGTGAGCCTTGTCATCGCGCGCCTTCACAAGACGCGAGGCTCGCTGATCGTCTTGCGCCGCTGCGGTCACATGCCGCCTGAATGCGTATCGCTCCGGGCAGCTCACTGCGGGGGATAGCTCTCGCAAGCGAAGGCAGAATGCGCTGCGGCTGCTCATCTGCTCTTTTCGGCAAGCCTTTGCCGCGACAACGCAGAGGGCGAACTTCAGCGCAGTCCGTTAGAATGAATCCGAAGGATTCAATGTTAGTAAAGTTAGAAGCGCCGTGAATGACGTTTGGGCAATGTGTTAGCGACCATTTTGGTCCCCGATAGCACGAGGATCGGGTCCCCGATGGCACGATAGGGTCGGTCCCCGATAGCACGAGCGCTTTCACAGCTTGTCCACAGGTGGGAGACGATCGCCGAGGCGTCGTAGAGCGTGTTCGAGCGAATCGAGGGGGATTGGCGCGAAGATCAGACGTTCGTCGCCAAGCGGTCCCCGACGGATGGAGAGCCGGTAGTTCGGGAGAGGCTGTCGACGAACAATATCGCGCAGATCGAAAGCAAAATGTTTGAGCGGCGACAACGCGCCGGACTTCACGTGGAGATGTCGAAAATCGAAACTCCAGCCACCGTTTTGGCGGCCGCCATGCTTGCGCACGAGGCGATAAAGCCAACGCTCCAATCCACCGGTCAGCGCGAAATACTCCCTGTCAATCGTCAGCACCAGGGCGGCATTGAGGACGCCTGCATAGAACCAGTCCGGGAGGATCAATTCGACGCCGAGCGGCCTGCCATTCGCATCTGCCGTTTCCTTCCACTCGTTGATCCAGGAGAAGCGATGACGCCGCCGCTCCGCAGGCTGACGGATGGAGGTGGAGACGGTCGTTGACTGCAACCGGTCGAGCGCAGCCTTCAGCCTTTGATAGTCGCGGGCGCCTGTCGCGCGTCGGGTGAAGGTCAGGATTTCGTATGGCGTCGCCGCCATCAGGCGCGACGTTTTCAAGCCCTTGTCGCGCGCCTGAACGATTTGCGAGGCGGCCCAGATCAGCACGTCGGCGTCCCAGATGGTCGCCATGCCGTGTTCGGCCGTGGCTTCGACCTTGATGACGATCTCGCCCATCTCGAAGTCGATCGGCGTCACGCGTTTGGACTTGGCGAGGCTGAAAAATGGCCACGACATGAGATCCTGCGAGTCGCGCGGCGCGAGATCGCCAGGAAGTGCGCGAAACAATTCGAGCTGGCTCCATTCGTCGCTGCTCAACCGCATTGGTCTGCGTGTCATGGCGCGCGCTCGACCACTTAGCGGCGTATTTGATTGGCGCGATTGAGCACGTCGCTGGCGTGTCGGCGCGCTGGCAGGACGGTCCCGGCACCGGGGTCGGAGGTCGACGCCTTCGTCCCGCGCTCGACCCACGCCTGCAGATCGTCGACGCGGTAGACGACGCGTCCGCCGAGCTTCGAATAGCGCGGACCGGTGCCATAGGTGCGATGCTTTTCGAGCGTCCGGCCGGAGAGGCCAAGAAATCGCGCGGCTTCTGGCGTGCGCAAATAACGCGGCGGGAGCTCAGCGGGCTGTCCAGACATTGAGCGGGCTTTCGACGAGAAAAGCGAGCCGCCGAACATCGGCGGCTGTCGTCGATCACAGTGGAGGAGAAAGAGCGGCGGGAGGGATGACGAATTTGCTGGAGGTGAAATTCGTCACCCTTCGCGTGCGCTGTGACCCAGCCGGAAGCGGCGTTCACACACTCGGGGGGATGATCGATTATCTGCGAAGGAGCTTGCGATAGCCGCCGCGCATAAATGCGACTCCGCCTGTCACGAGCCTGATTGTTACGGCGCGGAGCGTCGACATTTTCCAGGGCTCGCGTTCGACCCGCTCACGTTCGAACAGATGCTCTGCGATTTCGCGATAAGAAGCCCCAGCGAGATGTCCATCCAGCGCACGGAGCATCATCAGAGGACGCGGATCCTTGATAGGAGGCGTCAGCGATGTGCGGCCTTTGACATGCCGGAGAAAGGCAGCGGTCGCTTCCGAACGCCGCATCGAATAGTCGTCGATCGGAATAATCGCAGAGAGTTCGGCGTCCCTAGGCGGCGGGTCAGGCAGCCAAAGTCGATGTTCGCGGCGTCCAAAGCCAGAGATCAGATAATGCCCGTCCCCCGCGATGCGAAGCTCTCGGATGTCCGGCCATGCCTTCGGCGCATAGATGAGGCTTGAACAGAGAGATTGTTGCGCAGTGAGGATAACGACGCTCGAGCAATACTCCGGGCGCCAAAATACTGTCGCTTTCGACGCATCCAGCGCCGGGTCAACGGGGAAATCGAAGCCCCCAACACCGCTGTGCTTCGTCTACGCCGGCGTCGATCCGCGCCCGCAATTCCCGATCGGCGTATTGCGCCTGATAGTCGCTATTGCGCCGCAGATATTCCCAGGCAAAGCCATGCCAGGTCGGTTCTCGCAAATGATCATAGGTGCGCGCGCTGCGCCAATTGTTGACGGTCATGGAAATGTCTCGCGTGGAGTGGCAGCGCCAAGGTTACGAAACATCCCGTCGACAAATTGGCCGGGCGCCGCATCCCGTCAGCATGGCGCCATGTTTTCGACGAAGTGAATTTTCAAATCAACGCCGCATTGCCGGCGCGGTGAAGTCGCAAACCCGTGCCGTTCAATCAACTTCTCGTTTAACGCGGACCCGCAAGCAGGTCCTTGTAGCCGTGTGTCGTCATCCATTTGGCGCGGGCAAGATGGCTATCATAAGCGCGTTTGGCGCGTTCTGGCTCGCGATCGGGATCAATCCCCAGGACAATTCGGGAAACTTCCTCCCAGGCCGCGCCTTCCTTGGCGGCGTCGAGCAGTCTCAAATAGACAATCGATTGGGCGCGGTCGTAATCGACGACATGGTCATCGGTCGGCGCGCTGTCCGCGATCGGCATGGGCTCAATTGAGGGCACTTGCGGGCATTTCCAGCGGAAATCTTGGCTTTTATTGTCGACACTCTAGCCAATTTCGACGGTCAACGTCTCGCGTGAAATTGAGGCCAATTTACATATTAAAGTGGATAAACCTCATAGTATGTAACGGTCCAGCCTGTCCGCATGGACATGCGGAAGCTGATCGGGAGAAATTTCAACAGAATCAGGCTTGAAAAGGGCCTGACGCAGGAAACCTTGTCCGAAAAGTCTGGCTTCACCCAGCAATATTTGAGCGGCCTCGAGCAGGGTCGACGTAATCCGACCATCCTCAGTCTTTATGAAATCGCCCTGGCGCTGGAAGTCGACCATGTCGCGCTGGTTACCCCTGATGAGGAGGCGCGCCAGGAGGAGGCGCGCCGCGTCGGTGGGAGTTCAAGCGCCGTCGGCCCGGCGCGCGCGAAGCGCCAAACGAGATCAAGACGCGCCAAGATCAAGGCGCGCGACAACAAAAAAAGGTCACGCCCGAGGGCGTGATGCAAATGTCGATCAAAAAGGATTTTACTGCGCCCGATTGCTCGGGCGCAGCGCGGCGTGTCAGTCGCCGTTCGGTTTGCGGCCGCGCGACCAGATCAGCGAGCAGCCTTCGCCGTCCTCGTCGTCGAAGAGATTGGCGTAGATCGGAGCGGTGAAGCTCGGATCGTCGAGTTTGACCGAGAGATAATCGCGGCCTTCGTTCGAGCGCTTGGACCAGGCCGCTCCGATCTCGGCGCGGCCGACGAAGACGCGATGGCTCGGGGCGTTATCGTTAGACCGATTCGCTTCCGGAACGATGCGGACGCCTTTGGCCTGGACGCTGAGCGTCACGATTTCGCCCTGGAATTCGTTGCCGGATTTCTTGAAAGAGCCGATGTTCGCCATGATAAGTCTCCTGTGATCTGTCGTCTTCGAGCCCACGACCACCGCGGCCTCGATGGCTCGTCACAGCCGAAGGCGACTCGCCGACGCACCCTTAAGGGCCGCAGCAACGCGAAGGACGGCAGGGGCGCGGCTTTCTTGTTTCGCGAGGAATGACGCCACAGGCGTCAGGGGAAGAAAGTTGCGCCCTGCTGTTGCGGCTATGGCGATCGAGGCGGAGCCGATCTTCGGCCAGATGAAGCCATAAGAGAGGTCGTGTTGGTTGTCGCCGGCCAGACAGCAATCTCTAAGGGAGACTTGGCGAACAGGGAACGCGGAAAGGCAAGAGCGGCGGAATGCCAGGCGAAGGAAAAGAAGCGACAGCGCGCAAAAAGGCGACGGCCCGAGGAAAGGAACGGCGTCCCGACCGATGCCCGATCGAGCGAAAGTACGGAATTGCCGCCAATCGGAGTTCTTCGCGCCTGCGCGGTTACGAAAGCCCGATCGTGAAACGCGGCATGACGTGAAGCCTCAACGCCGATGTTGATCCTACGCTCGCGCCGCCGCGACGATCGCCGCTTTGATCGCGCGCCCAGCCAGCATTGCCGGCACGCGCCCATGCCAGAGCACGCGGAGCAGATTGAGAATATTCTGGTCGCCGCCATCGTCATTGGCGAGCGCGGCGACAAAGAGGTCAACTTCGGGAACGCGTATGGCGTGGGTGACAAATCCGGGGATCGCGCCGCCATGTTCGAAGGTGCGATATGGGCCCATGCGCAAGACGCCCCAGCCATAGGCGTATCTCGACTGTCGACCGTTATTGAGTCTGAAAGGCGTGAACACCCGCTCCCAGGATTGGGCGCTCAGCAACTTGCCTGCCGATATTGCGGCGTCCCAACGTGCGAGGTCGTCGACGGTCGAGACCAGCGCGCCAGCGG
>JBFXJV010000061.1:0-12121 GCA_050174515.1 Methylocystis sp. | reverse complement strand
CCGATCTGTGGCCGCCAAGCGCGATATGCTCGCGTCCGTCGACATCGCCATCCTCTGTCTGCCGGACGACGCCGCGAAAGAAACCGTCGCGCTCTGCGACGGGCTCGAGGCCGACGCCCCGCGACTGCTCGACGCCTCCACCGCCCATCGCGTCGCGAAAGGCTGGGTCTATGGTTTCGCCGAACTCTGCGAAGGACAGGCGGCGGAAATCGCCGCGAGCCGCCGCGTCGCCAATGTCGGCTGCTACGCAACAGGAGCCATCGCGCTCATTCGCCCGCTCGTCGACGCTGAACTCATCCGGCCGGACCAGCCGCTGACGATCAACGCCGTCTCGGGCTATTCAGGCGGCGGGCGACAGATGATCGAAGCCTATGAGAGCGGCAAGGCGCCGGCGTTCGAGCTTTATTCGCTTGGTTTCGAGCACAAGCACCTGCCGGAAATCATGGCCTATTCGAAGCTTTCCGAGCGGCCGCTGTTCGTTCCCTCCGTCGGCAATTTCCGCCAGGGGATGCTCGTCTCGGTTCCGCTTGTGCTCGACGCTTTGCCCGGCAAGCCCAAAGCGCAGGACTTCGAGGACGCCTATGCGCGTCACTACGGCGGCGCGAAACATGTCCGGCTCAACCCGGCGCCTGAGAACGGCAAGCTCGACGCATTGGCGCTGAACGGCACCGACGACATGGAGGTCTTCGTCATCGCCAATCAAGCGCGCGGTCACGCCCTGCTCGTCGCCCGGCTCGACAATCTCGGCAAGGGCGCGGCCGGCGCGGCGACGCAAAATCTCGCTCTGATGATGGGGAAGTGAGCGCATCGCGAGTGGCGAATAGTGAGTAGAGCGATTTACTCCCCACTATTCCCTACTCGCCACTCACTCGGCATAAGCCGTCGCGGCTTCGGGCAATTTCGCGACGACATCCTCATAGCGGCTGGTGCGCTTGTCCATCATCGTCTCGAAGGCTTCATGCACCTCTCGAACCGAGCGAACTTTTAGCCGGCGACCCTGCCGCTCATAGAAGATCGGCTTATTGGCGCGCGCCGGCCTGGGCAGCAGCGCCGCCGCGGATGTGTGCGGGGCCTCTTCCACGGTTTTCATGAATCGCTCGGCGTCGTCCGGACCCAGGAAGTGGATGAGATAGGTCTCGCCGGACGTGAGCGGACGGCCGAGCTTTTCGGCGATCCTGGCGCTGTCCTTCTTGAGCATTTCCGCGGCGAGAACGGCGGAAAGATATGGATCGTTGCGCAAATTAAGTATTTGCGCCCGCTTTTGACCGCTGATGCGCGTCGCGTCGTTGCTCGCGATCGCCGCCGCCGTGTCGCTGTGGCCGTGGCGCCAGCCGAAGGTTTTCACCGCCGTGAGCCAGGTCTTCTCGACAAATTGGAAGAGGCCGCTCGCCGATGACGTTCGCGCCTTCGCCGTCGAGGAAAAATTCGACTCCTTGTCGGCGATGGCCATGAGCAGCGCCGGATCCATCTCGGTCGTCTGCGCCGCCTTGACGACGCGCTCGACGATCGACTGCTGCACCTTGACCGATCCAAAGCGCAGCATGCCGGGCGTCTCGGAGAAATTGTCGTCCTCGAGACGATGCGACCAGGTGAGCGCCGCCTGCTCGATCGAAAAATCGGAATCGAGGGCGGTTTCCCCATCGTCGACGGCGTCGGTCGTGAGCGTGGTCAGCGGAGAGACGGCGACGCGCAAGCGCGGAGCGCGCGCGGTCCGCTCCGGGCGACGCGAATCGTCGCGCGTTCCGGTCATCGCCAGCACGGCCAGCACGGAAAGCAGCGTCGCAACGCTGAGCGCGCGCAACAGGGGAAAACAGGATCGATCCAGCAGCAAATTCGACAGCATCGCGCGGGGCGACCGGTTCGACTGCCATCCTGGACAAGGCGACGCGACCTTTTCGTCCTTGGAAAGCGGCGGGGCGTTCGTCAGCGTGACCGTCATGCTTCGCAGGTTCTCCACAGTTACGCAAAGTTTGCGTAAACAGAAAGTTACCTGCGAGGCGGGGCAAAAGATCGACGGCCGGAGCCATGCTCGCGCCGCAATTGTGGCTGCGCGACAGACGCGCCATCTCTAAAAATTACAATATTTACATTAGGTTGACTGGACTGACGCGGCGGCGGCGTCACATTGACGCCATCAGTCGAGCCGCAAATTCGCGAACCCGAGCCCGAAACGAGCGGAGGCGACTCTATAAGAGATTGCCCACCTTAGAGAGCATGCTCTGAAGCAAGTGATATTCGGGACCTGCCGTCGGCGTCGTGCGGGATATAAAGTCGATCGGCTTGCCGTCTTCCATGCCGTAATCGGCGACGCGCTGAACCTTCTTCGACTTATCGAAATAGACCGCATAGACGCGCTGTTCGGTAATGTTTTGCGGCATGAAGGCGAATTTGCGCTCAATGCGCTGGCTGACGTAATACCAGGCGTCGCCGCCAACCGTCGATGTCGTCGAGGGGGTGCCAAGGGTCGTCATCACCTGCTGGGCCGTCATCCCCGCCTTGACCTGCGAGGTGCTGCGCGAATCGAGGACAGCGCCGCGATTGACGACGCCCTCATAGCCAAGACAACCCGAAATCGAAATCGCCACCGCGGCGGCGGCCAAACGAGAAGCGATGCGCAAAGCCTGCGCCATGTGTCTCTCCGCAATCCTCCGCCTCAGCGCCTACGCCGGGCGTTCAGCTGATCGCCAATTCCGTAATCTTCGAACGCAGCGAAAGCAAGACGGCGCTTTTTTGCGCGATGGCGGCGGCGGCGTCTGTGCGCCAACCCACATATCTGGTTTGATGGCATGCGTGCGACCGGGAGGCCAAACGCCGTGAACAATGAATCCGACCCTCGACCGCCGATGTCGCGCCGGCTGGCTCTTGCCGACGTGCCGCCCGAAGGTCTCGACTTCGACATCAGCGCCACCTCCGCCGAATGCGCCGCTTTGGCTTCGCACAATGAGCTTCCCGCCGTGCACGCGCTGCGCGCCGGGCTGCAGGCGCGGCGATGGCGCGGCGACGGGCTGAAAATCGACGGCGAATTGCGCGCCAGCATCCGACAAACCTGCGTCGCCACGCTGGAGGAATTCGATTCGGAACTGGTCGAGCCGATCCACATGCGCTTCGCGCCGCCGCCGGAGGAAGCGCCGCGCAGTCGAAGGCGGCATGACGAAACCGCCGAAATCACCCTAGACGAAGACCCGCCCGATCCGTTGATCGGCGGCGCCGTCGATCTCGGCGCCGTCGTCTCCGAATTCCTGACGCTGGCGCTCGATCCCTATCCGCGCAAGCCAGGCGCGCAATTCGTCGAGCCGTCCGGCGAGGGAGCCCAAATCATTTCGCCTTTCACCGCCTTGGGGCGGCTCAAGCCATCCGGCGAGCCTTGAGGCGAGACTAATCGGCACTTGCGCGCATGGCCGGCAAATGGCAAGTCGCCCGCGGGGCCGGGGAACGCGGGCGCGCTTCTCGGACGCGTCACAAAAGCCGGCCAATAAATCAAGGCGGCCGATCAAGGCGCGCAGTCGGGAGAAACAGGATAAATGCCGCAAACTGTTCGGATCGCGCTCGACGCGATGGGCGGCGATTTCGGTCCGAAGGTGACCATCGCGGGCGCAGCCAGCGCGCTCGAACAGCGTCCCAACAGCCGCTTCCTACTCATCGGCGACGAGCAGGCGATCCGCGCCCAGCTTGAACGCCATCCGAATCTCGCCGAATCCGCCGAAGTGCGCCATTCCGCCGTCTCGATCCGCATGGACGACAAGCCGAGCCAGGCGCTGCGCTACGGCCGCCGGGTCTCGTCGATGTGGCTGGCGATCGAGGCGGTAAAAAAAGGCGACGCCGATGTCGCCGTCTCCGCCGGAAACACCGGCGCGCTCATGGCCATGGCGAAAATCTGCCTGCATACGATGGCGCGAGTCGACCGGCCGGCCCTCGCCTGCCTCTGGCCGACGCTCAGGGGCCAGTCAGTGGTGCTCGACGTCGGCGCCTCGATGGGCGCCAACGCGAGCCACCTCGTTGATCTCGCGATCATGGGCGCGGCGATGGCGCGGGTCATTCTGGGACTCGAGCGGCCGACCGTCGGTCTGCTCAATGTCGGCACTGAAGAAATCAAGGGCATAGAAGAAGTGAAGGCCGCCTCGACGATGCTGCGCGACCTCGCCCTGCCTGGTTTCGATTATCGCGGCTTCGTGGAGGGGGACGGCATTGGCAAAGGCGCCGTCGACGTTGTCGTCACCGAAGGATTTACCGGCAATATCGCGCTCAAGACCGCCGAAGGAACCGCTGCGCAGATCGCCGCTTATCTCAAGCAGGCGATGAGCGGCACGTTGCTCGCCAAGCTCGGCTACCTTCTCGCGCTCGGCGCCTTCCGAGAACTTCGCGCCAAGATGGACACGCGGGCGACGAATGGCGGCGTGTTCCTGGGGCTCCAGGGAATCGTCATCAAAAGCCATGGCGGCGCCGATTCCGTCGGCTTCGCGCGGGCCGTCGAGATCGGCCATGAGGTGGCCGGCAGCGACCTGCTCAATCGTATTCGCGACACTGTCGCGCTGGCGCACAGGCTCGGGGAACACGACGGCGCCGATCAGACCACTCCGCCCCGGGAAGCCGCTCAGTGACGAATAGCCCGCCTCAACTGCGCTCCGTCGTTCTCGGCGTCGGCGCCTATTTGCCAGAGAAGACGCTCACCAATGACGAGCTGGCCAGGCTCGTCGACACCAGCGACGAGTGGATCGTTCAGCGCACCGGGATCAAGGAACGGCACATCGCGGCGGAAGGCGAGACAACGTCGATGCTGGGGGAAAAGGCGGCGCGCGCGGCGCTCGCCGACGCCGGACTGAGCGCGAACGACATCGACCTGATCATCGTTGGGACGTCGACGCCCGACTGGACATTCCCTTCAACCGCGACGCAGATTCAAGCCGCGCTCGGCATTGCGCATGGCGTGGCCTTCGACCTGCAGGCGGTCTGCTCGGGCTTCGTCTTCGCCCTCGCCACGGCGGAGAAATTCCTGCGTTCAGGCTCGCATAAGCGCGCGCTGGTGATCGGCGCCGAAACCTTCTCCCGCATCATCGACTGGACCGACCGCACGACCTGCGTGCTGTTTGGCGACGGCGCCGGGGCGATGATCATCGAGGCGCGGCCTTCCCAGGGCGGGATGGACGAGCGCGGCGTCCTGACGACGCATCTGCGTTCGGACGGTCGCCATCGCGCCAAGCTCCATGTCGACGGCGGCCCTTCCGCCACCCAGACCGTCGGCCATCTGCGCATGGAGGGCAAGGAAGTATTCCGCTTCGCCGTGGGACAGGTGACCGACGTCGTCAAGGACGCCTTCGCCGCAACCGGGCTGACGGCTGAAGACCTTGACTGGTTCGTGCCCCATCAGGCCAACCGGCGAATTATCGACATGTCGGCGCAAAAGCTCGGAATCGCGCCCGACAAAATCATCGCCACCGTACATTTACACGGCAATACCTCCGCCGCGTCTGTGCCTCTGGCTTTGGCGGCCGCCGTGGCGGACGGACGGATCAAGCCTGGCGACCTCGTCATGCTCGAAGCCGTTGGCGGCGGCTTTACATGGGGATCGGCGCTGATACGCTGGTAAGCTGGCGTCGTACAATAGTAATTTGCGCACCAACAAATATTGTAAAGGAACATCGCGGCCGAATACGGCCTGCGCTTGATTTCTTTACCCAATTCTGAAAAATTCCGACAACCGAGGGTGGAGATTCTCGCTATGGGCGGGACTCGTCACCCTCATTGCGCCCGGCCGTCCCACCGAAGCGCTTCGAATCGGCCAATGAAGTTCAATTGTGATCAATTGTAAGGCGGAAGATGGCCAAGGGGGACGCAGCTGCTGCGCCGTTCGGCGAGGCGGAAGACAATCGCTCAGCACGGAGGGGCGCCGTGACTCGTTCGGACCTTGCAGACGCGATCCACCGTAAGGTCGGCCTTCCACGGGCGGAGTCGGCGAAATACGTGGAAATGGTGCTCGAAGAGATATTCGATCGCATCGTATCTCGCGAAGACGTCAAGCTCTCGTCGTTCGGCGCCTTCTTGGTGCGGGAAAAAAAAGAGCGGCTGGGACGCAATCCGAAGACCGGCGCCGACGCGAAGATTTCGGCGCGGCTGGTCGTGGCGTTCAAACCTTCCAACATTCTGCGGGCGAGGATCAACGGCGAGGACTGACGCTTGAGCTCGGGACGGGTAATCCCGGCTTGACAAGCGTCCAAGCTCCATGCGCCAAACGGGCATGGCGAAGAGCCCCAAGAGCCGCGCGGTCTATGTCTGCCAAAACTGCGGCGCCGCCTCATGGCGGTGGCAGGGGCGCTGCGACTCCTGCGGCGAATGGAACAGCCTCGTTGAAGAATCCGCAGCCGGCGCCGCCGAGATCACCCGTCGCGCCGCCCGCGGACGCGTCTTCGAACTCGAGGGACTGAGCGGCGAAGGCCGGCCGGCGCCGAGAATCGCCACCGGCATTGATGAATTCGATCGCGTCACCGGCGGCGGTTTCGTTCCGGGCTCGGTGCTGCTGCTCGGCGGCGAGCCGGGCATCGGCAAATCCACCCTGCTCATTCAGGCATGCGCGGCTCTGGCGCGGCGCGGCGCGCGGGTCGTCTATATTTCGGGAGAGGAAGCCGTGGCGCAGGTGCGGCTGCGCGCCGCCCGGCTCAACCTTGCCGACGCGCCGGTTGAACTTGCCGCCGCGACTCAGGTCGAAGACATCCTCGCCACCTGCGCGACGGGCAAACGTCCGGCGCTTGTCGTCATCGATTCGATTCAGACCATGCACACCAGCTTGGCGGAGTCTTCGCCGGGAACGGTGACGCAGGTGCGCGCCAGCGCCCAGGCCCTCCTCCGCCACGCCAAGACGACTGGCGCGACGATCGTCCTCGTCGGCCATGTCACCAAGGACGGGCAGGTCGCGGGTCCACGGGTGGTCGAACATATGGTCGACGCTGTCCTGTCCTTTGAGGGCGACGGGGCGCATCATTTCCGCATGTTGCGCGCCTCCAAGAACCGATTTGGCGCGACCGGCGAAATCGGCGTGTTCGAGATGACCAGCCTTGGCCTCGCCGAAGTCGCCAATCCATCGGCGCTGTTCCTCGCCGGCCGGGATTCCGGCGCGCCCGGCGCGGCGGTGCTCGCCAGCATGGAGGGGCAGCGCCCGCTGCTGATCGAAATCCAGGCGCTCGTCGCGCCGAGTTCGCTCGGCACGCCGCGGCGCGCCGTCGTCGGCTTCGAGCAGAACCGGCTCTCGATGATCCTCGCCGTGCTCGAGGCGCATGGCGGCCTGAAGCTCGGCATGCACGATGTCTATCTCAACGTCGCCGGCGGCTTTCGCGCCGACGAACCTGCCGCCGACCTCGCCGCCGCGGCGGCGCTCGTCTCGTCGCTCACCGGCGCCGTCCTGCCCCCTGACATGTTCTTTTTTGGCGAAATCGGCCTGTCGGGAGCCGTGCGGCCCGTCAGTCATCCCGGCATGCGGCTGAGCGAAGCCGGGAAGCTCGGATTTCATCACGCCGTGGTTCCACAGTCCCAACAAATATCCGGCGACGCGCGCGGCGCCGGCGTGACGATCCGCCCCTGCGCCGACGTCGGCGCCCTCGTCACGTCCATCGCTCGCCTATCCAGTCGGGAAAAAACCGTCGCGCGCGGCCGGAGCCCCGCGCTTTAATGTTTCCGGCCGGCGTCAAGATGCGTTAGAAGGCTGCCAGTGAAGTAGCCATAGGCCTGCCGGAGCGACGGCGCCCGACCGAGGGCGGCGGAAAGTTGACACAGGTTCCGGAGAAGGTCGTGCGAGCGTCGCCGGAAGGCGGCCAACAGCCCATTCAGAAGCGTCGAGCGCTCGGGGCGAACAAGCAAGAGGCCAGCGATGCCGTCATATCTTGATTTGGCAGTGATCATCGTCGTTTTGGTGTCGGGGATGCTCGCGCTTTTGCGCGGCTTCACGCGCGAAGTCCTTGCCATCCTCTCCTGGGTCGCGGCGGCGGCGGCGGCCTATTTCTTCTATCCGCTCGCCCTGCCCTACCTCAAACCCTACATCAGCAAGGATGAGCTCGCTCTCCTGGCTGCGGCGGCCTCGGTTTTCTTGGTCGCGCTGATTGCCGTTTCGCTCGTAACGGTGAAGCTCTCGGATATCATCCTTGATTCGAAGGTCGGCGCCCTCGACCGCACGCTTGGCTTCGTGTTCGGGGCGGTTCGCGGCGCACTGATCGCCGTCGTCGCCTTTGTATTTTACAGCTGGCTCGTGCCCGAAGCGAATCAGCCGCAATGGATCAAGGACGCCCGCGCCAAGCCCTTCCTGGCCGCTGGGGGCGAGAAACTGCGCGAGATGCTGCCCGACGACATCGACAGCATCGTCGAAAAGATCAAGGCCAAAAAGGGCGCTCCGGCGAATGAGGAGCCGGCGGCCGACGTGGAGCCGGACAAGGTCGAGCCGACGCCCGGCGACGCAATCCCCGAACCGCCTGCCGATGCGGCGCCGGAGTCTGCCGACAAGCCTGAATGATAGTCTTGCGGATGGACCCGGCCGCTGGCACATATGACGGGAGTACGACGCCCGGGCGCGCTGGATCGCCCTGCGGCGCGTCACGGGGGACCAAGCATGTTGGAGGCCGCCGAGGATCATCAGCGATCCTCATCCCGCGAGATTGATCGAACGGACGATCTCGACGGCGACAGGCTTCGCGAATATTGCGGCGTGTTCGGCGTCTTCGATTTGCCCGACGCCGCGGCGATCGCCGCCCTGGGCCTTCATGCGCTGCAGCACCGGGGACAGGAGGCCTCCGGCATCGTCACTTTCGACGGCGGCCGTTTCCACGGCGAGCGCCGACTGGGACTGGTCGGCGACCATTTTTCTCAGGAAGGCACGATCAAGCGCCTGCCCGGCGCCGCCGCGATCGGCCATGTGCGCTACGCCACGACCGGCGAGACGATGCTGCGCAATGTGCAGCCGCTGTTCGCGGAACTGAATACCGGCGGCTTCGCCGTCGCCCACAACGGCAATCTCACCAACGCCCAGACCCTGCGCCGCGAACTGATCCGCGAGGGCGCGATCTTCCAGTCGACCTCGGATACTGAGGTCATCCTTCATCTCGTCGCGCGCAGCCGCAAGCCGCTGCTGATCGAACGCTTCATCGAAGCGCTTCGCTCGATCGAAGGCGCCTATTCGCTGGTGGCGTTGACGAACAAAAAACTGATCGGCGCGCGCGATCCGCTCGGCATCCGCCCGCTCGTGATCGGCGAATTCAACGGAAAATACATTCTCGCGTCGGAAACCTGCGCGCTGGACATCATCGGCGCGCGTTTCGTGCGCGACGTGATGAACGGCGAAATCGTCATCATCTCCGAGGACGGCATTCAGAGCTTGAGGCCGTTTCCGCCTCAGCCGATGCGCCCCTGCATCTTCGAATATATCTATTTCGCCCGTCCCGATTCCATCGTCCATGGCCGTCCTGTCTATGAGGTGCGCAAGGCGATGGGCGCCGAGCTCGCGCGCGAACGCCCGATCGAGGCGGACGTCGTGGTGCCTGTGCCGGACTCCGGCGTGCCGGCGGCGCTCGGCTATTCGCAGGAGTCGGGCGTGCCGTTCGAACTCGGCATCATCCGCAATCACTATGTCGGTCGCACCTTCATCGAGCCGACGCAGATCGCGCGCGATTTCGGCGTGCGCATGAAGCACAGCGCCAATCGCTGCGTCGTCGCCGGCAAACGCGTCATCCTCATCGACGACTCGATCGTGCGCGGCACGACGTCGGTCAAGATCGTGCAAATGATGCGCGATGCGGGCGCCACGGAAGTGCATTTCCTGATTTCATCGCCGCCGATCACCAATCCGGACTATTACGGCATCGACACGCCGCAGAAGGAGAAGCTGCTCGCCGCGACGCATACGCTCGACGAGATGCGCGACTATGTCGGCTGCGACTCGCTCGCCTTCCTGTCCGTCGACGGCATCTATCGCGCCATGGGCTATGAGCGCCGCGATCCCGTGCGTCCGCAGTTCACCGACCATTGCTTCACCGGCGATTATCCGACATCGCTCACCGACCTCGTCGGCGAAAACCGGGCGCAATTGTCGCTCTTGGCGGAGGCGAGTTGATAGATGACGATCGCGTCAACGAGATCGCCATGGCGAGTGAAATAAAAGCATCCGCGGTCATGCCCTCCGCCACGCCGACTGAAGCGGAGCTTGAAGATTGGCGGCGGCTGCCGAGAGACGAACAACTGCGCCGGTTGCGCGAAGTTCTCGCAAATGGCGATGCCGCCGCCGCGTCAGACACACCGATGGACGAAATTTTATCGGAAGCTCGTCACCGCGCCGACCAACGTCGTGGCTGAGTTCCGTCTGTCCCGTCGCGCCCACGCCGATCTCATCGACATTTACGCGTTTACCGAGGCGAAGTTCGGAGCCTATCAGGCCGAAGCTTACCACTCGGGATTAGAGCGCACATTCGGATTGCTCGCTGACTTTCCTTCAATAGGAGTCAGCAGAGAAGAAATTCTCCCTCGCCTTCGACAGTTTCGCTTCCAGTCGCATTTGATTTTCTATTGCGACGAAGGAGACCATGTGTTCATCCGAGCGCTGATCCATGTGCGTCAAGGCCTCAGGCCAAACCTATTCGAATAGATCGTCATGACGCTTCACCTTCCCAGCCGCATCGCTCTTGTGACCGGCGCGTCGCGCGGCATCGGACGCGCCCTCGCGCTCGAACTTGCGCGCGCCGGCGCGCATGTCGTTGCGCTCGCGCGCACGCAGGGCGCGCTCGAAGAACTCGATGACGAGATCCGCGCGCTTGGCGGCGAAGCGACGCTCGTTCCCTGCGATGTCACCGATTTCGACGCGCTCGACCGGCTCGGCGCGGCGTTGTTCGAACGCTGGGGCAGGCTCGACGTCCTTGTCGGCAATGCGGGTCTGCTTGGCCCTCTGTCGCCGCTCGCTCATGTCGACCCGAAGGATTGGAACCGCGTCATGGCGGTCAATGTCACGGCGAACTGGCGGCTGATCCGTTCGCTCGACCCGCTTCTGCGCGCGTCGGGCGCCGGGCGGGTCGTCTTCGTCACGTCCGGCGCGGCGCATCGCGCGACGATGAAACCGTTCTGGGGGGCTTACGCCGTCTCGAAAGCGGCGCTCGAAGCGATGGCTCGCACCTACGCCGCCGAGGTCGCCGGCGAGGGCGTCACGGTGACGCTCGCCAATCCGGGACCGCTGCGCACGCGGATGCGCGCGCAGGCGATGCCTGGCGAAGATCCGCTGACCTTGAGAACGCCTGAAGAATTCGCGAAAAAATGCCTCGCGCTGCTGGCGCCGGAATGGCGCGAGAGCGCGAGGCTTTATGACTTCCCAACCGACCGGCTGCTGAGTTTTTCCGGACCCGGCTGAGCCTCAGGGCTTAAATCCAAGCCTTAGAGCGCTTCCCGATCACATGGAATCATGTGATCGATAAGGAATCGCTCAAAATCAGAATGTTGGAGCAGGTTCTCTTCGAAAAAGTCTGTCAACTTTTTCGGAACCTGCTCTAGCCGCGACGTCCATGGCGATGACGGACATGGCGGCGGCGCGGCGTGGGCGGAGGCGGCGGCGGAACATAGGCGAGCGTCAAGCGCTCCACGCCCGCGGTCCAACCCACGCCGGCGCCGGCTTCCACTTGGAATGGCTGCAGCGAGAAGGTGTCGTCCGAGCCGCCGACGAGGATCGCGCCGCCGCCGCCGACCCCGACCTTGGCCGAGACTTCGGGGCCCATATAGGCGCCGGCGAGCGCGCCCGGACCAATGTGATCGGTCGCCGCGACGACGCCCCAGGCGAGCTCGCCAGGACCGTTGATCGTTACATTGGCGCCAACCTTGGTGAGGACGCCGACGTAATGAGCCGGAATCGCGCCTTCGGCATCGTCGCGATAGATGCAGTCCATCTGCTGATTTTCGACCAGAATGCTGATGCCGTTGCCCATCAGCCGGCATTGCAACGTGCCGACCCGATCGCCCGCGAGCGCGCTCGCCGGCGCCAACAGCGCCAAGATGCAGGCGCTCGCCGCCGCGCGACCCAATCCAAACTTCAGCATCCAGTCCTCCTCTTGCAGATCTCCGACAGCCGCGCCTGTTGTGAGACGGCCCTGCCTGAAACGGAGCCATAAACGCA
>JBFXJV010000060.1:0-12167 GCA_050174515.1 Methylocystis sp. | reverse complement strand
CGGCCTATGAGACTTTGCTCGCTGCAACGGCGGACAAGGTGGCATGGGGGGACGACGCCTGGGACGAACTAACGTCGCTTCTCTCCCACAAGGACAACCGAGCGCGCTCCATAGCCGGCCAGACGCTTTGTAATCTCGCGCGCAGCGTTCCTCCGGAACGCGTCCGTCGAGATTTCGAATTGATCCTTTCCACCACCTGGGACGAACGTTTTGTCACTGCCCGGCATGTCTTGCTTTCGTCGTGGAAAATCGGCTTGGAGCATGCCGCTCTTAGAAAACAGCTGCTCGCCTGGTTCGCAAAGCGGTTCGAGACGAGCAAGACCGAGAAGAACGGCGCCCTCATTCGTTACGATATTCTCTGTGCGACGCGTTCTCTCTTCGAGGCGACGAAGGATCGGGCGATAAAATCGCAGGCGTCTGCGCTCATCGCCTTCGAGACCGATAACAAATACCGGAAGAAATATGCCCGCGCGTGGCGCGGTTTACTAACGTAAAATTTGCGATCGAAGAGGGGGAATCGCGGCGTTGCGGCTCACCCGAATGACAGCGCGAAAAGGTCAGGATGTGGGGCGGGCCCTCGGCCAAAACGCGCGCCTTCAATTTCAAGCAGGCGCGCCTTCGCGCCTGCGCCGCCATGGGCGGAAAATCCGCCGATTTTTCCGCCGGCCGCCAAGACGCGATGACAGGGTATGATGACCGCTATCGGGTTCCTCGACAGAGCGTGTCCAACCGCGCGCGCGGCGCCTGGCGATCCTACGCCGCGGGCAATCTCGCCATAGGTCGCGATGGTGCCCCAGCCTATGGCGCGGGTCGCATCATAGACGCCCTTGTGAAACGGGCTACAGGCGTGAAGGTCCAGCCGCAGGGTCGAGAAATCGATTTTCTCGCCGCGGAAATAGCGCTCAAGGTCCGCGATCGCTTGCGTAATCGGCGAAGGCAGGGCGCCAGACCACCGATCCGCCTTCGTCATGCGTCGCATCAAGGCTGCATCGTCCCTTTCCGGCAATTGGAATTGTGTCACGCCCTCTTCGCTCCATGCAATGCCGCAGGGACCGATAGCGGTTCGAAAAATATGAAAGCGGCGCATGACCGACTCGCGACTCTATGACGGGCTACGCGTAGCGACGCGAGCCTCGGAACTCGGCGCGCCAGGATAACGGAAATCATCCGCAGAGGCGCAAATTTCCAAACCGCTCCATTGCGGATCGTCGTCGGAACGATCCGCAACGCGCTCGCCGCCGTGCAGCCGCTTGGAGCGCGAGGTTAGCGGCCGCGGCCTGAAATCACGCCGCCGCCCAGGCTTGCTTCGACGCCAGCTTCTCCGCCTCGGCGCCGGCGCGCAGCCGCGCGGGGCGATTTTCCAAGCCGCTCCAATAGGCTTCGAATTCCGGGCGCTTGTCGATCACGCCGAATCGCAGCCCAAAGCCGATCATCGACCCCACATAAACATCCGCGGCGGTGAACCTGTCGCCCGCAATATAGCGACGTCCCGCCACGGCATTGGCCAGCGCGTCCATCACGGCGGCGTAGGAGCCGTAACCAAAGCGGGCCTGCATCTCGGGCGTCGCGGGGTCCCAACCGACGGCGTGGTTGCTCATCGCCGGCTCGACGCAGCCTGCGGCGAAAAACAGCCAGCGATAATAGTCGCCGCGCGCCCCGGGCTCCGGCGCGAGCCCGGCCTCCGGAAAGGCGTCGGCGAGATAGGCGCAGATGGCTGCCGCCTCGGTCACCACCGTCTCCCCATGCCGGATGGCCGGCACCTTGCCCATGGGATTGATCGCGAGATATTCGGGCGCCTTCATCGTCGTTCCGTAATCCTTGACCTCGATCGAATAGGGTGCGCCGACCTCTTCCAGCATCCAGTGCGCGATCATGCCGCGCGATTGCGGATTGGTGTAGAAAACAAGCTCCTTCGCCATGGATTTTCCCTTCGGCTTTCTTGATGCGGAGCGACTGTACGCGATGACGCTGTCAGCTTCTGTCAGCATAGTTTGACGCCATTCTCTCACCAACGTCTGACGACGGCGCGGCGGGCGCGCGTCCAGAGTATGCGCCGCCTCGATCCGATCGGCTCGAAAGTGTCGGAAAGCGCGCCGTAACTCGCACCAGCCGACGAGAACGCGGGCGGATTCGAAAAAGCCGAGCGCTACGGGCCAAATGACGCGCTGCGTCCGCGCGCCTTTTTCATCACGATAGAAAATGGCGAACTTGCGCTCTTCGCGCAACGCGCGGCGCAACAACGATAGTTCGACATGCTGTGGCCGCTCCCAGCCTGGGCCGACCAGCAGCGCGTCGTCTTCCAAACGGCTCCTAAGCTCTCGCGGCAAGACCGCCGAGATTTTCGCCACGGCGTTGCCGGCGGCCTCGGACAGCGCGTCGTCGGTGCGGCGCGCCACCCATTTCGCGCCAAGCGCCAGCGCCTCGATCTCTTCCTCCGAAAACATCAGGGGCGGCAGGAGAAAGCCGGGGCGCAGCACATAGCCTACGCCCGGCTCGCCGTCGATTTCCGCGCCCATCGCCTGCAAGGCGGCGATGTCGCGATAAAGCGTGCGCAGGGAAATGCCCGCCTCGCGCGCAAGCTCCGCCCCGCTAACGGGCCGTCGGCGGCTGCGTAGCAATTGCAGAAGTTCGAACAATCGATGCGTGCGGGACATGCCGGCAGACTAGCATGCGATCCTGTCAAATTCTGGCAGCAGGAAACCTTCCGCCTCCGAGTTCCCTCGCGAGATCGGCCAAGTTCGGGATTAAGGCGGTAGCTCCAGTTTCAGGGACGCTTCAAGAGCGCCGGTTGCGCATTCCCGGAACAAGCTTCAAGTCGTCGCGCGCGGCCAATTTCCGGTACGCCTCAGTCTCGACTCCATAGACCGCGACACGTCCTCGCTCGTCATGGTGCAATCCCCAGCCGTACTGCTTCGCCAGCGGCGAGGCGCGAAGACATGCTTGCGGCTTTGAGAAAAAAACGGCCCGCGCGATTTCTCGTTTGTGATCGTCGATTCCGTTACGCCGAGCAAAAACTTCGAAAAGCAGGTCGTCGCTGGTGAATGAATAGGGTTCGCCTCGCAGCAGCGCGTATTGCAGGCCAGCAACAGAGTTTCTGTTCGCCGGCTCGATTCCCGCCGTTGCAGGGCAGTCGGCCGAAGCCATGATGAAGGCGTTGAAATAGTTCGTGCTTTTCAATTGTCGCCGGATCCCGCTAGTGATTGCCCTTCACCAACATATGCCGTCTCCAATGTGACGACATCGAGCCTCCTCTGTTGCAGCCTGGCCTCCGTCACGGGCTCGCTTGGGCCGCTGAGCGCTTCCGGAAGGAGCAAAGGCGGGCGTGCTCAACCAGCCGGAAGTCTATATTTTGATGCGCCGCAAAAAAATTCCGCCCCGCATGTCACGCTGCGGACAGCTGTCTTGTCATGACTTTGCCGACGCCCATGTCGAAGGAGTTTAAGATGGCTAGTCATGAAATCGCGAAAATTGACGCCAACGCCGCCTGTTTGACGCTCATCAATGTCTATGAAGTGGAGCCAGAAAAGCGGGCCGACCTTGTGCGCCTGCTGTCCGAGGCGACCGAGACGGTCATCCGACGGCAACCGGGCTTCGTCTCGGTCAGCATCCACAGCGGCATGGATGGCAAGCGGGTGGTGAATTACGCCCAGTGGGCTTCGAAAGAACATTTCGAAAGCTTCATGGAAAAACCAGAAACCCAAGAACAATTGAAGCGTTTCGCGGCCCTCGCAAGAACCGTATCGCCCGGTCTTTACAAGGTGAACGCCGTGCATGCGGAATGATGGCTCAACAGCGACAGTTCAACATGTCGCAAACGGATCCCGACATGGTCTTTGCGCGCCAGCGTCCGCGATTGGTTCGGCTCGCCTACCGGATGTTGGGAACGATCGTGGACGCGGAGGACGTGGTTCAGGATGCTTGGCTGCGTTGGCTCGCGACGGATAAAGAGGCGGTGCGCGAGCCGGCGCCCTTCCTGCGCACCATCGTCACACGCCTTTGCCTGAACGAACTCAAATCCGCCAGGCGCCGGCGCGAGATCTATATCGGACCATGGTTGCCGGAGCCGATTGTCGAACCTAAAGACGCGGAAGACGAGATCGACGACATCACGCTGCCGCTGATGCTGGCGCTGGAAAGCCTGTCGCCGCTGGAACGGGCGGCGTTCCTGTTGCACGACGTGTTCGGCGTCGGTTTCGACGAGGTCGCAGAAGCGATCGGCCGCGAAGCGGCGACCTGTCGAAAGCTGGCTAGTCGTGCACGAGAACGTCTTCGCTCGGCCCGGCCACGATTTCCGGTCACGAAGGAGCATGGTCTCAGGATCGCTTCCGCTTTCTTCGCCGCATCCCGAAGTGGCGACATGGATTCGCTGCGGTCGCTGCTGGCGGAAGATGTCGTGGCCTATGCCGACGGCGGCGGCAAGGTTCCCGCTTCACCGCGGCCGCTGGTCGGCCTTCATATAGTGCTGGAGCGCCACGCAGCCCTTGCTCGCGATTTCACTGGGACCCCGTCCCGACTGATCCGCTATGGCATCATCAGTGGCTTGCCAGGCTTCGCCTCGGTCGAGGCTGACAGCATCCTGCAAACGACGGCCTTGCAGATCGAGCAAGGGAAGATCGTCGGCATCTACGTCACCCGAAATCCCGACAAGTTGCGACATCTGATAAGCGAAGAAGTTTGCGGAGGGCGCGTGAAAGCCGGTTGATTTCGGGCGCTATCCCTTCTCAATGCGTGTTACGCTGACAGGAACTCACGATGGCGCCATTTCGAGTGCAAACGACGGAATTTCCTGTCGGGGGGATCGGCGGTAGCGCTCCTCCGTTACCACCGATCCCCCCGCGCGATCTTTGAATTGATCAACGACCCGCATCGAGTGGGGGACCTTCCAATTTGCGCGCCGAACTATCCGTTTCTGCGATCGTCCGTGTCTTTGACTTCCGCCGCGTCTATCGCGCGGACATCATCAAGGCATGGATGATCACAAGAACACACGCCGGGCCAACAAAAGGCACCCCACGGCATCAGTCATTGATTGCGGAGTGATCCATCGACATGATGGTCGTCGATGTGTGCAAGCTTGCTGGCCTCATCGGCCTGCGTGTATGGCGAGCCAGATCGTCGGCTGTCTCGCGTCCGACCATTCGACCCTGTGCCGGACGTGCGCGGGGATTTCGACATAGCTGCCTGGATAGAGAATTCTAGGCTCGGCCTCGCCTTCGATCAGAAGACCTGCCGAGCCGGCCAACAGGACGACCCACTCCGTCCAGTCCTGATCGTACCAGAAGCCGGGCGGACTCGCTTGCCCGGTCGAGACGATCCTTTCGATCCGCGCGCCGGGAAGTTTGGCCAGCGTTGTGATTTCTTCCTTGCTGAGGCTCGTCGCCACGTTCGCAAAAATGTCGCCGGCTTTGATCATCGCGGCCTCCAGCCGGCAACGGATACCGGCAACATCCTCTCGCAGCTCGCGATGTCTCTCCAAATGGAAATATTCCCGCCAGCCCGCCAGCATCAGCGCCAAGCCGTCGATGGCGGCGAGGACGGTCGACGCCGAATAGTAGAGCGGCCCGTTCACTTACATTCTCGCCATTTCGCGCGCGATCGCTTCCCGGCAGGCCCCCATCGTCGACAGGAGCCGTAGGCAATCCACAGCGATTCAATCGCGACGATCTGCGGGGCATCGACACGGCCCTCTATGTTCTGTATCCGTTCTTACACGGAGATGGCATGTCCGTGAAGGGCGCCGGCCGGCAAGAATCCAGGAGGAATCGCGGATGGCCTTTCGTCCGTCGCTCATTCTCGCGCTTCTCGGGCTTTTCGTCCTGATGGGGTTCGCACGGCCGGCCGGTGCCGGATCGATCGAGATCCATTACGCACCAGTCGAGAACCTAGAGCGTGTGGACCTGGATCTGCTTCGCTCAGCGCGCACAAAGATCAATATGGCCGCCTATTCGCTGACGGACTGGCCCATTGTCGACGCCCTGATCGACGCCCATCGGCGCGGCGTCGCCGTCCGGATCGTTCTCGACCCCGGCCAGCAGCACGCCCTTGATCGCTTGAGGGAGATGGCGGGCGACATCCGCATGAAGGCGCGCGGGCCATACATGCACCTGAAGTCATACTCGGTCGACTGCCGCGTCCTGCGCTCCGGCTCGGCCAACCTGTCCGCTTCCGGCCTCAAGCAGCAGGACAATGACGCCCTGATCCTGCGCGATGCGTCCGCCGTAGCCGCCTTCGAGGCCCGCTTCGAACGGATCTGGGCGGCGGCCACGCCGTTGCCGAGCGAGGGCAACCATTTGGCGCGCGCCGGCCGCCCATTGCCGGCGCGATCCGAGGCCGCGCAGGCGCCCGCAGGCTGCTCCATCAAGGGAAACATCAGCGGCAAGGGGGAGCGCATCTATCACCTGCCGAGCGGGCGCGACTATAATCGCGTGACCATGAACGGCGCTGGGAAGCTCTGGTTCTGCTCCGAGGAGCAGGCCCTCGCCGCTGGGTGGCGGAAGGCGAGCCAGTAAGCACCGAGGAGAACATGTCCAGTTTGGCCTACGTCATCATCCCGACCACCTTCGCGTCGCGACAGGCCGCGTTCGAAAAGACGTTAGCGCTCCGTTCCCGATGTACGATCCCGACCGGGATCCCCGCTCGAGACCTCGCGTTCGACGACCTGACGCACGTTTTTCGCAGGATTCATCGGACACTTTTCGATTTCAAAGCTGCCGCGGGCGAGGCCGTGCGCACCGGCAATGCCTACCACGTTGACGCCGAGACGAACCGTCTCGCAGTTGTTTAGGCAATCGCGTTCGGATATTCCTTTCACGCTTGAGATGCGCCACGGAGTCATAAAATGTCGGAGTTCGAGCAGATCCCGTTCGGCGCGGCTGAGTTCGCCGACAATCCCGAGCCGCGCTGTCCCTGTCTCCTGCTGCTCGACACGTCCGTATCGATGCGAGGCCGTCCGATCGACGAGCTGAACGCTGGCTTGATCGCGTTCAAGGACGAGTTGATGAGCGACAGCCTAGCTGCGAAACGCGTCGAGATCAGCGTCTTGGGGTTCGGCCCCGTGCAGACAATCTCAGATTTCACCACCGCCGATTATTTCGTCCCGCCGAGCCTGTCAGTCACCGGCGACACGCCGATGGGCGCAGCAATAACCCAAGGCCTCGAATTGGTCCGGCAGCGCAAGGAGGTCTACAAAAGCAATGGCGTGGCCTACTATCGCCCGTGGATATTCTTGATCACGGACGGCGGGCCGACCGATTCGTGGCAGCAGGCCGCCGCCATGGTTCGAGAGGGCGAGCAATCAAAGGCTTTCCAATTCTATGCGGTCGGTGTCGAAGGCGCCAATTTCGACGTCCTCGCCACGATCGCCACCCGCCAGCCATTAAAGCTCAAGGGCTTGCAGTTCCGCGAACTATTCCAATGGCTTTCGAACTCCCTTGGTTCGGTTTCGCACTCACAACCCGGTGAAGCGGTGCCGCTCGCCAATCCGACTGCTCCAGACGGATGGGCTGTCGCCGGATGAATCGTCGTGGATGGCGGATTGCCGCCGCATCCACGATCGGCACGTCCCACATCAAGCGGGGCATGGTTTGCCAAGACAGCCATGCTTGCCGGATATTCAGCGACAGTACCGGGAAGGCGTTAGCGGCGCTTGTCGCCTCGGATGGCGCAGGCAGCGCATCTCGGGCTGATGAAGGATCCCAAATCGCTTGCCGCACGATTCTGGAAGCCGTTGAAGTTTTCCTCGCCGACGGAAACTTGGTCGCCGATATCAGACTCGATGTCGCGCGCTCTTGGGTCGCGCTGGTTCAGAACGCCATCACGTTCCGCGCCGGGGAAAGCGGCAGTAACGTGCGCGATTACGCTTGCACGCTGCTCGTCGCGGTCGTGGCCGAAGATGCCGCCGCCTTCTTGCAGATCGGCGATGGCGCAATGGTGGTGACCGACGAAGTCGGAGAGTGGACTTGGATACATTGGCCGCAGCGGGGTGATTACGCGAACACGACCTTTTTTGTCACCGAGGATTGCGCCGCTGACCGGATGGCTTTTGATCTTGTCTCGGGACCAGTCGACGAAGTTGCCCTGTTCACAGATGGCATCGAAGCGCTCGTCCTGCATTACGCCACCAAGACCGTGCATGCCCCTTTCTTCGAAAAAATGTTCGTCCCTGTGCGGGCGTCGGAGGCGGAAAACATCGACGAAAGCCTGTCTGCCGGATTGGAACGCTATCTGGCCTCTCCCGCCGTCTGCCAGCGCACCGATGACGACAAGACGCTGATTTTGGCGTCCAGACGTCCACCGATGACGGTTTCTGAAGTCGGCGCGCAATGACTCCGAAGGCCTTGCCCGCATTCCGTGATTCAAACGGGCTCGTCAAGCTCGGCAAGCTGCTCGGCAGGGGCGGAGAGGGCGCGGTTTACGAGATCGCGGGCTGCCCGGATCGCGTCGCCAAAATCTACCATCCCGATAAACAGCCCGACGCCGACAAGGCCGCGAAACTTGAAGCAATGCCGGAGCTGAAAAGCGCCCAGATACTTTCGTTTGCGGCTTGGCCTCTTGACCTGCTGCGTTCGCCTCAAGGCGCGCCCGTTGGCATCGTGATGGCGAGGGTGGATGGACACAAAGACATTCACACGCTCTACAGCCCGCGCAGCCGCAAGGCCGAATTCCCCAATGCCGACTGGCGCTTCCTTATCCGTGCGGCCGCCAACACGGCGCGCGCTTTCGCTGCCATTCATGAAACAGGTTGCGTCATCGGCGACGTGAACCACGGCGGAATCTGTGTGTCCGACAAGGCGACGGTGCGTCTGATCGATTGCGACTCCTTTCAGGTCGCCGTTGGAGCCCGCAAGTTCCTGTGCGAGGTCGGCGTGCCCACTTTCACTCCGCCGGAGCTTCAGGGGAAGCCGTTCCGCGGCGTGGTGCGAAGCCCAAACCACGATAATTTCGGGCTCGCAGTTCTCGTTTTTCACCTGCTCTACATGGGCCGCCACCCGTTCGCCGGGCGCTTCCTCGGACGCGGCGACATGAGCATCGAGCAGGCGATCGCACAGTTCCGCTTCGCCTACGGCGAAGACCGAGCCACGTTCCAAATGGAGCCGCCGCCGAACGTGCCACCCATCGCGATCGCTTCCCGACCGGTGACCTCGCTGCTAGAGCGTGCTTTCTCACGCGATGGCGTGCGCGATGGCGGTCGTCCAGCGGCGAAGGAGTGGATTTCGACGCTCGACGGACTCGAGCGACAGCTAAAGACTTGTCACGTCAACTCCTCGCACCATTACGTCAGCGGACTAGACCGATGTCCCTGGTGCCGTCTGGAGGCGGCGACCGGGGCGGTGTTGTTCAGCTTCTTCATAAAGCATGCCCCCACCAGCGTCGCCGATGTCGCCTCCTTATGGGCTCGTATCGTTGCGATTCCCAATCCCGGACCGCCCCCTTTGCTGTCCGACTGGAGCCGCATCGTCGCCTCGAATGAGGCAATAGCGTATGGGCGAAGCAGAAAGACGCGAAAATTTTTCGGCTACGGTGGGTTCATCACGCTCCTTATCGTCCTGTTCTTGGGTGCGCCAGCAGCCTTCATACTTTGGTTCTTCGTCGGCTATATCGGTTGGAGTGCGATAGGGAAGATCGTATCGTCGGACGTGGAAGACAGAAAATACCGGGATGCCGTCCGATCCGCCGAGGATCGATACAATTCCATAAAGGCCCGATGGGATCAGGATGCCACCCACCAGCGTTTCGCCGCTCATCTGCGGCAACTGGAACACGAACGGGATCAATTGCGCGAACTCCCGAACGTCCGGCGGCGGCGATATGAGGAACTCGAAAATGCGCGCGAACGGGATCAGCGGCGTCGCTATCTGGAGCAGATCGAAATCGAAGACGCTACGATTCCAAGTATCGGACCGAGCCGCAAGGCAATGTTAGCAAGCTACAATATCGAGACCGCTTGGGACGTAAACGAGACTCAAATCATGCGGGTGCCGGGTTTCGGGCCGTCATTGACAAGGGAATTGTTGAAGTGGCGGCGAGGTGTCGAAGCCAAGTTCCGGTTCGACCCCTCCAAGGGTGTTGATCCGCGAGACATCGCAGCGCTGGACCGCGAGATCGCCGACACGAAACGAAAGTTGGAAGACAATATTTCCAATGGGCCCCAAGCCCTGACGCAAATCCGCGATCACATACTAGCTCAGAGAACAGTGCTTAAGCCGCTGGTTGACGAGGCCGGGAAGGCGCTTACGCAAGCCAAAGTCGATTTGAACGCGGTGAGCTAACCAAAACGCTCGCCACAATCGGACGTATTCCGCGCCCTGCGCCGCATCGGCCTCGCGCGTCATCGTGGCAGCGCGAGCGACCTTGCGCTCGAATCACCCGGCCAGGAATCGAATGCGATCAAGCAGCATCGCGTTCACCCCCTCGGCATATCGTCCGATTAACCGCCGCATCTATCCATTAGCTCGCCACGTACGACCGACCTCTTCACGTCAACACAGTATCCCGTGTTTTATGACTCTTGCGCGAGCGGGACTGAGTAGACGGCGGGATTATCACACGTGACGAACCTCCCGGGCCATCCGTCTCTCCTAGCCGATCTCAGGCGCATCGGATCGATCACCCTGAAACCTTGACGGTAGAGCGCATGGAGGGATGGCAATGGCCGACAACAAATTTCTTACCCCCGAAGAAGTCTCGGAGCGATATCGCGGCGGAATCAGTATCGGCACACTGCGCAATTGGCGCGCTATGCGCATTGGTCCTGCTTTCGTAAAGATAGGCAAGGCAGTTCTCTACCCAATCGATGAGCTTGATGCGTGGGATCAGAAGAATATGGTGACTTGTCGTGCGTCAAAGCGACTCAATATGGATACGCAGGATGGAGTGTGAACTTCCCCGAGAAGCACGCGGAACCGCCCCCAATCAACTCTCCCAGGGCCTATCTTGGATCATAGAAATTGCATGTTTATCAATGATATAACGCAAAGGCAAGGAGTCCCGCATAATCATCCTTCCGGCGATCCGACGCCGTCGACCGCGGACATACGCATGACCAAGGACATCGCCGCGATTGCGCAGCCTTTCGGGATTGTCGTCCACGATCATCTCATCGTCGGCCGTCACGGCCATTCCAGTTTCAGAGGGCTCAAGCTCATTTGACGCGAAACGCCGCCACGCTCATCGAGATCGACGCAATGCGCGGGGGAACGGTCTGAGCGCATTGTCCTATTTCGTCACGCCGCTCATCATCGCCACCGCGCTGTTCATGGAGCAGCTCGACGGCACCGTGCTCGCCACAGCGCTGCCGGCGATGGCGGCCGATCTTCACGAAGACCCGGTGGCGCTGAAACTGGCGCTGACCTCTTATCTTCTTTCGCTTGCGGTGTTCATCCCGCTGTCCGGCTGGGCCGCCGATCGCTTCGGCGCGCGCCGCGTGTTTCGCGCCGCGATCGTCGTCTTCACCTTCGGTTCGATTTTGTGCGGCCTTGCAAATTCGCTTGGCGCGATCGTCGTCTTTCGGATCGTGCAAGGCCTCGGCGGCGCGATGATGACGCCGGTCGGACGGCTCGTGCTGCTGCGCACCGCGCCCCGCCAGGAACTGGTCCGCGCCCTGGCCTATCTCACGATACCGGCTCTGATCGGGCCGATGATCGGACCGCCGGTCGGCGGCTTCATCGCGACCTATTTTCACTGGCGCTACATTTTCTGGATCAATGTGCCGATCGGCGCGCTTGGCGTCGCGCTGGTCACGCGATTCATTCCGGACCTTCGCGAGGAATGGACGCCGCCGCTCGACGTCATCGGCGCGATTCTTTCGGGCGTCGGCCTCTCCTGCCTGGTCTTCGGCTTCACCATCGCCGGACGCGGCTTCGCGCCGGCGCCGGTTGTCGCGCTGATCGTCGCGCTCGGCGCGGCGGCGCTCTTCGCCTATGTCCGCCACGCCAGGCGCACGCCCCATCCGATCGTCGATCTCGATCTCTTGCACATCACGACATTTCGCGCGGCGGTGTTCGGCGGCTTTCTGTTTCGCATTGGACTCGGCGCAACGCCCTTCCTGATCCCGCTTCTTCTGCAGGCGGGGTGCGGACTGTCCGCTTATGAAGCCGGACTTCTGACCTTCGTATCGGCGGCAGGCGCGATCGCGATGAAGACCACCGCGCAGCCGAGCCTGCGGTTTT
>JBFXJV010000059.1:0-12283 GCA_050174515.1 Methylocystis sp. | reverse complement strand
CGGCCAGAGGCGCGCGATCGGCGCCGGCCACGAACGCCGCGAACAAGACGCGGCGGGCGGCGACCGCCACGTCCCAATTCACGGCGCGAAACGCCAGACACTCGCCGGGACGCCCCAGCGCCAGCCGGCCGAGGCCGGCGCCGATCACGGTCGCGATTATCGGATAGCCGCCGGTCGGCTGGCGGTCCGCCATCAGCGCCAGGGGCGCGCCGTCGCCGGGAATCTGGATCGCGCCCATGGCGACGCCGTCCGAGACGATGTCATGTCCGCGCGCATGGCGGATCGCCGGTCCCTCCAGCCGATAGGCCATGCGATCGCTGCGCGCGCCGATGCGCCATCGCGCGTTCAAGAAGCGCTCGATCTCGTCTTGAGCGAAATAGTCGGCCTGAGGCCCGAGAAGCAGGCGGATCGGCGCATCGCTCGAAGCAAGCCAGGGCGCAGCCAGGGCCAAGGGCTGTAAAGGCGGCGGGACCGCTTCGGCGAACGGCAAGGCGTCGCCGGCCGCGAGCGGCTTAGGGCCAAGCCCCGAGCGGGCGTGCGTCGCAAGCGAGCCGAGCGTCGGCGCAAGGCCGAGCCTTCCGCCGATGGCCACATAGCACCAGGCTCCCGAGGCGCCGGCGCGCAGCGCAAGCCGCGACTCCGGCGCAAGCGGCAGCAGGCAGGCCGAAGGCATCGGCCGCCCGTCCAGCCGGACGTCGAAATCGCCCCCGGCGACTGCGACGCAGAGCGTCGCGCCTTCCGCCCGAAAGGCCGCGCCGCCGAACGAAACTTCGATGGCGCTGTCGGCGCCGGCGGCCCGCGTCGCGGCGAGATAAGCGCCGAAATCCATCGGCCCGGCTGGAGTGACGCCGTAACGCGACAGAACGAAGCGGCCCTCGTCCTGAATGGTGACGCTAGGTCCGGCGGCGTCGACGAGGAGCCGCGCGCTCATTGCAGCGCGTCCCGGCGCGCCACTGTCTCGCCGGCCGCGGCGCGCGCGTCGAGCGCCAGGAATGTCTCGGCGTCGATCGGCTCGAAGCGCACCGCCTCGCCCGGCGCAGCGAGAAAAGGCGGATCGCGCCGCTGCGCGAACATGCGTTCGGGCGTTCGCCCGATGACATACCAGCCCGTCGGCATGGGATTAGCGGCGATGAGGGCGAGCGCGCCGCCGATGAGAACGGCGCCCTGCGGCGTGGGGCCGCGCGGGCTGTCGCGCCTGGGAATCGCGAGGGCCTGCGGCAATCCGCCGAGATAGCACCAGCCCGGCGCGAACCCATACATATAGACGCGGTAATCTGCGCCGGCATGCGACTGCGCCAGCGACGGAGCGCTGCGCCCGAGCAATTTCGCCGCCGCCTCAATATCCTCTGCGAGGGCAGGGTCATAGCAGCAGGGAATGGTCCAGCGCACGGCGGGATGCGACAGTTTCGCCTCGCTGTCGGTCATCGCGAGCAGAGCTTCGATCGCCGCGATCAGCGCGTCTCGCGAAGTTTCGAGCGGTTCATAGCGCAGCAAGAGCGCGCGATAGGTCGGAGTCGTCTCGCGTAAGCCTCGCGGCGGCGCCGCGCGCAGACGTTCGTCAAGCGTCAGCACGCGCGCATTGATCGCGGGATCGACGCGCTCGCCGAACTCGACTGAAAGCGCCGCCTCGCCGCAATCAAGAAAGCGCGGCGTCTTCTCCTCCATTGCGGTCAGGCTCCAGCGAAGGGGCGCAACGCCCAGCCGTCGCGTTCGAGCGAACCGCGTAACCGCCGCGCCAATTCGACAGCCAGCGGCGCGTCGCCATGGACGCAGATCGAATCGATCGGCGTCGGCAAAAGCTTGCCGCTGACGGTCCTCAAACCGCCATTCGCGAGCATGTCGCGCACGCGGGCGCAAGCGCGCTCAATATCCTCGATCACGGCGCCTTCCTGCGATCTTGGCTGGAGGCGTCCGTCGTCCAGATAGGCGCGGTCGGCGAAGATTTCATTGATGACGGACAAGCCCGCGCGCGCGCCGGCGCGCGTCTGTTCGGAAAGGGCGATCGCGAGCAGCGCGAGGGACGGGTCGACGCCGCGAACCGCATGCGCGATCGCATTCGCTACGTCGGCGTTGCGCTCGGCGATATTGGCGAGCGCGCCATGGGCCTTCACATGCGTAATCCGACATCCGCTCAAGCCGGCGAGCGCCTGCGCCGCGCCGAGCTGATAGGCGACGGCGCGTTCGATCTCTCTCGCGTTCATCGGCAGTGCGCGCCGGCCGAAGCCCGCGAGATCCGGAAAGGCGACATGAGCGCCCACGGCGACTCCCTTTTCCCTGGCGCGCGCAAAAGTCGTCGCCATGATGTCGGGGTCGCCGGCATGGAAGCCGCAGGCCACATTGGCGCTCGTGACAATGTCGAGCATGGCGTCGTCGTCGCCCATGCGCCACTGGCCGAAGCCCTCGCCGAGGTCGGCGTTAAGATCGATGGAGCGGGGAGTAGGGGCCATGAGGATGCAAGTCGGCTGTCGATGCGGGATGCGAGATTGGCGCAACCGCGCCGCGCCGGCAATGCGCCGGGCGAGACGGAGGTCTTACGGCCTCGGACGAGCGCAAACGCGGACAAATAGAGCATAGCGGCGCTTGACAAAGACTGTCCCCTTTGGTGAAGCTGTATCGCGGCGAAGCCGGAAAAACAGAGCCACTGGCTGGCGCAATGTGGGAGGAAAATATGCAGTATCTGATCCCGGGACTCATGATCGCAATCGTCGTCGGCGGCGCGCTCGTCGCCATGCGGATGAAGTAAGTTTAGGAAATTACGACGTTTTACGACAGATCCGGTCCGTTGGCGGGCAGCGGCTCCGCGTAAGCGCGGGCGCTATTGCGCCAGCGGACTGAGCTGATCGACTTCAGCTCATTTATGTAATTCTTGCTCATATGTAAATTTTGCTCATCTCGCTCCAGGCGGGACGACGATCACTTCAGCTTCTTCGGCGCTGCTGGCCTATTCCGCCGCGATCACCTGCTGCGGCGCGAAGGCGATTTCAATCAACGTGCCTTCATTGCGACTGCTCGTGACGCTGAAGGAGGCATGATTCGCCTCGATCAGAGCCTTGGTCAGCGGCAGTCCAAGTCCCGTGCCGCTCGTTTTGTGGGAGGCGTCCACCTGCCGAAACGGTTCAAGCGCGGTTGCGACATCCTCGTCCGACATGCCGATCCCGGTGTCCTTGACGCGAATGACGATAGAGCCGGCGTCAGTGAGCCCGCTCGACACGATCACCTGCCCGCCGGGCGCGTTGAACTTCACCGCATTCGACAGAAGATTGAGAAGGATCTGCTTCAAGGAACGCGTATCGGCCCGCAGCGGCGGCAGGCTCGGCGCGAGCGCGAGCCGCAGGACCACGCGCGCCTGATTGGCCTGCGCCTGCATGATCGACGCGCATTCCGAGATGGCCGCATTGGCGTCCACCCGCGCGAAAGAAAGCTCCATCTTTCCCGCTTCGATCTTGGAGAGATCGAGAAGATCGTTGACGAGCGACAGGACATGGGCGCCCGAGACGTGTATGTCCTTCAAATATTCTTTGTAACGGGGAGAGCCGATCGGCCCCAGACGCTCTTCCATCATCACTTCGGCGAAGCCGATGATGGCGTTGAGCGGCGTGCGAATCTCATGCGACACGCGGGCGAGAAACTCGGTTTTCGCCGCATTGGCGGTTTCGGCGGCGAGCCGCGCCGTTTCTACTGCGCGCGCGTTCGAAGAGGCGCCGTCGTTCGACTCGACGGAAACGAGGATGGCCGGCTTGTCCTCCACCGGAAGGAGACGGAGCGCGAGGTCAAACGGAGCGCCGCCGCCCGGCGGCGCCCGCGACAATGACAGTCGCGCGCTCTCGTCAGCAAGGGCGAGCGACAGGCGCCAAGCCAGATTTTGCGCGTCGGCGGGGCTGAGAAGAGAGGCAAGGCTGCGGTTCCCGCCTTCGTGGACATCGGCCCCAAAGCAGGCGGCGAACCGCGCATTGGCTCTCACGATCGTTCCCTCAGGGGTTATGATCGCAAGCGGCATGTGCGACAGATCGAAAGCCGCGCCAAGCAGCGCGTTTTCCGATTTCGTCCGCGCGAACCCCTCTTCTTGCACCCGGGCAAGCGCCAGAGCGCTCTGATCCGGACCCGGCAGGAGAGATTCGCGATTGCGCTGCTGCGCGGTCGGCTGTTGCGGCGCCGGCGCCTCGCGCTCCGATTGATGGGCGGCGACCGCATCCGCCGCTGCGACGGCGCCTTCCTTGAGCGTCCGTGCGATTTCGTCAAAAGCCAGACGTTCGCTCGAACTGAGCGTCTCCTTCGAATCCGAAGCGTCGCGCGCTGAGCCGGGCTGGCGCAGCGTCACGACATTGTCGGCCGACGGGCCGTCGGAGCGCCTTTCGGCCCCCGATCCGGTAGTCGTCTCCCGTGGCGGCGCGGCGGCGCGTGCGCGGTCGATGTGCAGGACCCCATAGCCCTGATAGCCGAGAAACCGACCCGCGCGATCGGTCAACTGCAGGGCGCCGAGCGTCGTCGGCACATTTCCGCTGCCGCCTTCCAGCGGCCATTCGACCTCGACCCCGCTCCAGGCGCGGCGCGAGGCGACGGCGCGCGCGAACGCCGGATCGAGCGCAAGCGCCTGCGACGCGTCCTGCGCCGAGCGGCCAAGAATGTCGGCCGCGGCGTCGCCGACGACGTCGGCCAGCGCATGGGTCACGTCGATGAAGCGGCCCTGCGCGTCGGCTTTCCACAAAAAGCGCGGCGAACGCGCCCCATGGCGCGCCGCCAGCCTGCGACGAAGCGCCGCTGTCTCGTCGCTGACCTCCGCGCCTGGCGCGTCATCGGCGTGACGCTGATCATCCCCCGACGAGTCCGCGCGAAGCTCAAGCGCCGCGACGACGAAGAGGACGCCGCCGCCCGTCTTGAGGCTGCGGCAAAGAAAGGTGATGGTCTGCGCCGCGCCTGCGAAGCGAAAGCGCAGTCGCTCCAGGCGCAGGCCGTTGTCGCCACGCGAGGCGCCGACCAGCTCGGCCAGTCGGCGCGCGCCCGGTTCGTCGTCGCGAAACAGGCGGTCGCCAAGCGCCTCTGCGTCGTCGCCAAACATGACGCGCGCCGAATCGCTGAGAAAATCGATACGCAGAGGATCGTTGCTGGCGACGACGATCGGCGCGCCGGAGGCGTCAAGAGCGGAAAAAACAGGATCGGCCGCGACGCAGGCGGCCGCCCGCGCGCCGTGTTCGACCTCCTCTTGCGAACCGACCATTTGCCCTATCGCCGTCGATCGACGGTCTCGCTCGCCGCGCGCCTGTCGGGGCGTCTCCCGGCGTGACGCCAGATCACGCTGCGTTTGGGCAAAATCGTCCAAACGCAGAAGCGTTATTTAGATCATAAGCTTAGAGCGCGATTTACGCGAAAGGCCAAGTTCTGCTTTCTCGTGAGCGCGCTCATGGAATGCAATCAAATTAATGGCGGTCGCGCGCAAGGTCCATGACCGCCATCAGCGCACCAATAGAATTCTACATATCGAAAAAATTCGTCGCCCGCTGTTGCGTCGCACAAAATTGTTGCATTGCAGCATAAAATAGTGCAGGATGATCGAACTCGCCGAATAGCCGTAGGACCGGCCGCCAGCTGGGTGATAGGCTGATTTAGCGCGGCGATTGTTTCATTTGCACGGCACGGAGGTGCGCCATGGTCGAATCGATCTACCAAGTTCCCACAGAGGTCCGCGATTTTGCGGAGAAGAGCGTCGAACAGGCGCGCAAGGCTTTTGAAGGTTTCGCCGGCGCGGCGCAGAAGGCGCTCGATACTTCGGCGGACATGCCGTTCGGCCTGCCGGCCGCCAAGGACGTGAGCTCCAAGGCCTTGTCCTTCGCCGAAGCAAACGTCAACGCCGCCTTCGATCTCGCCCAGAAGCTCGTGCATGCGAAAGATCCGCAGGAAGTCTTCAAGCTTCAGTCGGAATTCGTGCAGACGCAGCTTAAGGCGATCCAGGATCAGACTCAGGAGCTTGGCGCGACTTTTCAGCGCTCGACCACGAAGTCCTAATGGGGAGAAGTTGAATGGCCAATCCGCAGAACAGTTCCCCCAAGTCGAAGCTTTCCGAAACGAAACGTTCGGCTCCCCGCGTTACGGAGACCGAGGCCGCGCCGGCCGCCAGCGAAGCTGTCAGCGCCGAGTCGGCGGCGGCCGTCGTTGAAACGCCGACGCCGATCGTCGAGAAGGCTCCGTCGACCGCCGTTGCGATCGCCGTCGAGTTAAAGTCGGCGGAGGGTGAGGCGTTCGATCCGGCGGCGTGGTCACAGAAGTCCATCGACCTCTGGGCCGAGAACGCCACTGCGGTCCTCGACTTCGCCGAGCAGCTCGCCAACGCAAAATCGATCGACGAGGTGACGAATCTTCATTCGCGTTTCGTGAGCGAACGCTTCGACACGCTGTTGCGTCATTCGAACGAATTGCTCACGCTCGCGCAACGAGTGTTCGGCCTCTCCGTCACGCCGCTCTACGGCACGCGCGTGGCGTAAACCTCGGTCGAATCGCGGGCGAACGGCGTCGCGACGAGACTGCGACGCTCTTGCCTTTACAGTGTCGCGACAATCGTCGCGCGCAACGCCGGCGTTACTTCCGGCATGACGCCGGTCCAATCGCGAAAGGCCGGGCGCGCCTGATGCAACAGCATGCCGAGCCCGTCGACGGGCGTTGCGCCGCGTTGGCGGGCGGCGGCCAATAAGGGCGTCTCCAGAGGCGCGTAGACGATATCGGCGACAAGCGCCGATCTTGGCAATTCCGCCAGCGACAGATCGAGCGGCGGCTGGCCGACCATGCCCTGGCTTGTCGCATTGACGACAAGTCCGGCGGCGGCGAGTCCCGCTTCTCGCTCGTCCCAGGCGAAAGCCGACACGCGCGGTCCGAAATCGGCGGCGAGAGTTTCGGCCCGCGCCAATGTGCGATTGAAGAGACGAATCTCGCTCGCGCCCGCTTCCAGCAGTCCATCGACGATCGCGCGCGCGCCGCCGCCGGCGCCGATGATGACGCAGGGCGCGCGCTCGGCGCGCCAGTTTGGCGCGGCCTCGCGCAGTGAGGCGACGAAGCCATAGCCGTCATAGTTGCGGCCGGTCAGTTCGCCCTTCTTTTCGACGATGACGCAATTGACGGCGCCGATTCGCGTCGCCGACTCATCGACGCGATCGAGAAACTGTAGCGCCGTCTCCTTGTGCGGAATGGTGAGATTGCAGCCGGCGAAACCAAGCGCGGGCATGGCCCGCAGCGCCGCTTCGAGCCGACCCGGCTCGACCGGCAATGGCGCATAGCAGCCCTCGATCCCATATTGCGCGAACCAGTAATTATGGATTTTCGGCGAGCGCGAATGGGCGATCGGCCAGCCCATGACTCCGGCGAGAACAAAGCGGCGGCTGTTCGTCACGTGACCGTCTCCCGATCAGACGTCGGGCGCGACGGAAAAACCGGCGCCGCAAAACTCGACGAGCGCGGCTTCATCCGCCGGCTCTTCGCGGAGCCCGTCGACCCGCGCGAGCCTCGGACCCCGCCGCGCCGCAATGACGAGCGCGTCGAGCGCAGGACGCGGCCCGGCGGCGACCGCCTCGACCGCGCCGTTGCGCCGGTTGCGCGCCCAGCCCGTGAGGTCGAGCGCAAGCGCCTCGCGGACCAGAAAGGCGCGATAGCCGACGCCTTGCACGCGGCCTACGATGGTGAGGCGGATGATCTTAAGATCGCTCATGACTGAACCGCGATATTGTCGATCAGCCGCGTCGCGCCGAGCTTCGCCGCCGCGAGCAGACGAAGCGGCCCCTCATCGAGAGAGGCGGTCGGCGCCAGAGTCTCGGCGTGACGCGCTTCGAGATAGTCGACGTCAAAGCCGGCGTCGACAAGTCTGGCGCGCGCGGCGTGCGTCGCTGCGTGAATACCGTCGCCGTTGAGGATGCCGCGCGCGGCTTCGCTCAACGCGCCGTGAAGTTCTCTAGCGCGCTCGCGTTCCTCGCCCGCGAGATAAACATTGCGCGACGACATGGCGAGACCGTCGGCTTCGCGCAGCGTCGGCGCGCCGAGAATTTCGGTCGCAATGTCGAGATCGCGCGCAAGGCGCTTGATCACCAGGAGCTGCTGATAGTCTTTCTCGCCGAAGACGGCGACATCAGCCTGCGCCTGGTTGAGCAGTTTAGTCACCACCGTCGCAACGCCGGAAAAATGCGTCGGCCGAAATCTATCTTCAAGATCAGCAAGCGCAGGCCCCTCCATGACGACCTTGGTCGCAAAGCCCGGCGGGTAGATTTCCTCGACCGGCGGCGTGAAGACGAGATCGGCGGCGGCGCGCGAAAGCTTCTCGAGATCGGCGGCGAGCGTGCGCGGATAGCGCGTGAAATCCTCATTGGGGCCGAACTGCGCCGGATTGACGAAAATCGTCACGACGACGCGGTCGGCAGCGCGTCGCGCTGCTTCGACAAGCGACAGATGGCCGGCGTGGAGCGCGCCCATCGTCGGGACGAGACCGATGCGTTCGCCGGCGGCGCGGCGCGCGTGGACATAGCGGCGAAGTTCGTCGATCGCGCCGACGACGGCGACTTCTGCGGTCATGAACGGCGCCCCGGTTGGCGATCGGAGGTTAGACTTGAGAGATAGTCGACATAGGCGCCGGGCAGCGATTGCGCGCGCGCCGCGGCGACGACCCCCTCGAAATAATCTCGCGACGCCGCGCCGAAATCCGGCCGCGCGCCGACATAGGTCAGCGCCCGGACCGAGCCGACGGATTCGCGCAGAATGAGAAAATTTTTCTTGGCGTAGAGTCCATGGTCGACGCCTTCATAGCGATCGAGCGCCGCTACGTCGCCGACCGCTACGTCCCACAATACGCCATGCACGCACATGCGGCGGTCCGGCGCGACGCTGACAAAGCCGGAGCGCATCAGGACCGGCCGAAAACCCGCGAGCCGCCCCCGTCCGATGAGTCGGGAGCGCGGGCAGCGCGCCGCCATGGCGGCGGCGTCCATATTGGAGCCATAGGCGAAATAGAGCGGCACGCGCAAATCCCGATCGCGAAGAAGGCGACGCGTGCTATATCACGTCCGGCGCGGAAGGGTGGCCGAGCGGTTTAAGGCACCGGTCTTGAAAACCGGCGTGGGGGCGACTCCACCGTGGGTTCGAATCCCACCCCTTCCGCCAGTGCAGAACAGAAGTCGGCGCGCCGCCCGAAGCCGAGTTTACGCCTGCTGCGCCGGCGAGAGTCCGACGCAAATTTCCCTTTGATCCCATTATTCGGACTTCCCGGTCGGCGGCTTCGACCCGCTGGGCGGGGGCGCGCAGCGGGTTTCGGGCTGGCGATCGTTGGAAAACTCAACGCGCTGCTGCGAACGGTCGCTGGGCGAACCGTCGACTTCTGAGACAGGATTGGCGCCTTGCTTCGCCAGTCCACCCCGAATAAGTGCGCAAACTATTTCGACGCCGCTTTATACGACCTTGCTTGAGACAAATCCGCTTGCAAACCATTTTTGCGCTTCGCCTAACGCGTCGGCGCGGCTGTCAAAAGGAACGACTGAGATCCTCCTATTTCAAGCCATAGTTATCGAACTCCTGTTCGATTGCGGGATCGATGCGTTTCGCTTTGGCGATATCGACTTCGGCGTCGCCTTCTTTGCCGAGCCGCGATTGCGCGAGCCCGCGTCCATACAGCGCGGATGGATGTACCGGATTGACGCGCAAGGCGGCCGTGTAATCGGCAAGAGCCGCTTCCGCGTTTCCTTGTTTGAGATACACCAAGCCGCGGCTGTCCAGCGCGTCGGCGAAATTCGGACGCTGCTTGAGCGCCTCGTTGCAATCATCGAGCGCTCGCGCCAGTTCGTCGACGATGGCGCGCACCCAGCAGCGGTTGTTCCAAGATTGCGCGTTGCCGGGATTTAGGCGAGTGGATTCCTCAAAATCCAACAGCGCCGACTTATACTCGCGATGTACGGCCAACAGCTGGCCGCGTTCGGTGAGCGAGGCCTCGTCGGTCGGATTATTTGCAATGCGCGCGTCAAGTTCGGCCTTCCGCGCCGCTTCGGACGGCGTGTATGGCTTGATAACTGGAAGCGCAGCCTCGGTTCCCGATTTCGGCGACTCATGCAGAACGGGCGTTTCATGCCGCGGCTTGGATTCCGATGGAAAAGCGACCGGTTTTGGCGGCGGCTCCATCGGCCTATCGACAGGCGCGCCAACCGGTTTGGCGGATATATCGGCGTGCTCAGTCTTGGGCGGCTCCGTGGGCGCGCCAGCCGGCTTCTGGGCCGCGTCAAGCCAGACGGGCTCGGCGAGACCCGACACCAAATAGGGTTTTTGTTGATTGTTGCTTTGCCGGGAGACTTCGTCCCGGGTCGACTCGAAAACCTTCGGCGCGTGACCGTCCGCCCTCAGCTGCCGTACAAGCTCATCAATGAAGAGGCTGTTTTTGGAATTGGGGGCGTCGGCCACGATCGCGTTGACCGCCGAGTAGAAGCGTACCAGTCCCGGCTCAGGCGACGAAGGCGCGAGGCCGGATGAAACGCTGCGAAAGCGCCGTTCGAAGGGGTTGCGCCGAGCGGCCTCCAAAATGATGATTCTTGCCTTCGCGTCACGCTTCGCAAGCTTGGATTCTATATCGTCAACCGAAACGCCTTCGTTAGCCACGTCCGCTTCGTTCCATATGCGTCGTGGATCGATCGGGATGAGGTAGTTTTTTCCGCCGACTTGGATGCCGTAACCCGCAAAGAAGAATACGGCGACGGAACCGGGCTCGACGCGATTGAGAAAGCTCTCTATTGCGTCCTCCATCGGTTTCTTCAGCACATTCCTTTCGACCTGCGTCCTGAACCCAAGGCGCTTCAACGCTTCGGCGAGTTTCTCCGCGTCCGCGACCGGAGTGGGCAGCTCAATGTCGCGGTCGGCGTAGTTTTCGTTGGCGATCAACAGCGCCGTTCGCGCCGAGCCGGAAGGGGCCGCAAGACTCGCTGATCCGCCCGAAAGCGTCCAAGTCGACACGGACAACGCTATGACCGCGAATAGGCGAATAACCCTCATGTGTTCACCCAAGGCAAAACGGACGGCGCGCGAAAAGCGCGAATAGATAAAGGGCAGCGATAACATGAGAAGGATTGCGACGAAACAGGCAGGCGAATTCCGTCCAGCGGCGCGACCGCATCGCAATCTCGGGTCAGCGCTCAGCGTCTTCGTCGACCAGGATCGCATTTACAAGATCGCCGTCGAGCAAAAATGGCCCGGCGCGCAGGATCACAAGATCGTCGGCCGTTAGTCCGGAACGGATTTCCACGTTGCTCCCGGACATAAGCCCCATATCCACTTTTCGCGCCACCGCACGGTTATCCATGACGACATGCACGATCGCGCCATCGGGTTCGTACATAATCGACGAATAAGGAATGCCGGTGCCGCATCTTTCGGCCACGTTGACCACGCCGCGCGCGAATGTGCCGACCCTCATTGGTCGTCCCGGCGCGATCGAAATTCGTGCGCGTCCGAGCTGGCTCGCCGGATCGACCGAAGGAGCGATGAATTGAACCGTTCCTGTCGTCTCCGGCAAGCCAAGCGGTCTGACGATCGCTTGCTGGCCCACCGCCAGTTTTCTGAGCTGATCAATTGGCATTTCCGCCCGTAGCTCAAGCTCGCCGTCAGCGATGATGCGAAAGAGCGGGCCCTGCCGATGCGATACCGGCATGCCGACGACAGCGAAGCTGCGGCCGACGACTCCCGACACGGTGCTTCGAACAGCGAAACCGCCGCCCGAGCGATCCATTGCGTTAAGCTGAGCCAACACCTGTCCTGGCGATACGGCGTCAAGCGGCTCGACAAGGACATGAGTCACGACGAGTCCTTCCCGACTTGTGCCGACATCGACTTCTCGGCGCGCGGCGAGCGTGCCTGTCAGCTCCACCTTATCGGCGAAACACATCTTGCGGGCGCGTTTCACGGAAACGGACAACGCCGAAGCGAGGGGATCCTTTGCGTTTTCCGTTGCCGCGAGGGCGCCAGCGGCCGCGCTCACGGCACACGCCAAGAGGACAGCCGCCAAGCTCGCTTTCGCGATTGCTCCATACGTCCGCTTGAACGCAGTTGCGGTGTCTTTTCCTACCAAGGTCGCCTTCCTTTATCGGGTTTTCGCGAGCTGCGGTCCGGGTGGTCGTCGCCGAAAAGCGTCGCACCAATATTTTCGAGAGATTGCGCCGCCGCAAGCGGATTATCGAGCACGCTGTCGAAATCGGCGACGACTTCCGGGTCCTTCCATGAGCCGAAGACGCGCACCGGAATATTGAGTCCGCTGCGGGGCCGGCCAGGCGCGTGAAGCGTC
>JBFXJV010000058.1:0-12340 GCA_050174515.1 Methylocystis sp. | reverse complement strand
CAGTCCTCCTCTTGCAGATCTCCGACAGCCGCGCCTGTTGTGAGACGGCCCTGCCTGAAACGGAGCCATAAACGCATGCTATGCAGCGCCACGCCCTGCAGTACAGGACGCGAGCCGAAATGCAACAGCGCCGCTCCAGGCGAAGCGAGAATTAATCATCTTTTGCCGCAAACCTCCCGTGCGCGGGCGCACGCCTTGGACGCCGGCGTCCCGCTTGCCTTTCCCGATCTTTGCAGCGCTTGCAAAGACCGCGAAAGAGTCCGATTTTAACGGCAATCGAATGCGCCAGGGCCGATCAGTGTCGAATTCTCATCCGCCTCCCGTTCTCGTCGACGCAGGATTGTCGCCGTCGGACGTCGACGCCCTGCGTTCCGCCGTCGCGGCGCTGGAGCGACAAAGTTTCGCGTCTCGTCTCGCGGGACTGGCGAGCCGCCAGCGGGGTTTCGGCTCGTTGACTCTGCCGCCGCGTCTGCAGGCGGCGGCGACCGCCGCTACGCGGACGGCGCTCAATGCGGCGATGAAAATGGCCTTGGCGAGTCTGGACCCGCAGCCAAAGAAGGACACTGTTCGGATTCACCGCCGTCTCGCGGCGCTCACCGGCGGCGTCGGCGGCGCCGTGGGGCTTGCGAGCCTGCCGATCGAACTGCCGGTGTCGACGACGATCATGCTGCGCTCGATCGCGGAAATCGCGCAGGCCGAGGGGGAGGACCTGCGACATCCGGGCGCGGCCCTCGCCTGCCTCGAGGTGTTCGCGCTCGGCGGCCATTCCGCCGAGGGGAATGTCCTGGAGGGCGGCTATCTGGCGCTGCGCGCCGTGCTCGCGAAATCAGTGTCTGAAGCGGCGCGCTTTCTGACCGTCCGGCGCGTGTCGAATGAGGCTGCGCCTGCTCTTGCCCGCCTGATCAGCGCGATCGGGGCGCGTTTTGGAGTGGTCGTCTCGCAAAAGACCGCTGTGCAGGCCGTCCCGGTGATCGGAGCGATCAGCGGCGCGGCGATCAACGTCGCCTTCACCGAGCACTTCCAAACTCTCGCCCGCGGCCATTTCGTCGTGCGCCGACTCGAACGAGTCTACGGCCCCGCCATAGTGCATGCCGAATACGCCAAAATCGCCCGCGCCGAGGGCTATTGGAGCGATCCATCGCAGGCGGCGTGAGCAGCGCGGCGACTCTCCCTACGGCAGGCGGCGCAGCGCCTCGACGAGATGCGTAACCTGCTTCGTCGTGGCGACGCCGGCTTCGTTTTCCTCAAGCAGGATGACGTCGGACCCCGCAAGATTTTCATCGAGTTCTTCCGATGTCGCCTGCAGCCGCTCGCCATTCGAGGCGTCGCCGGGCGCGCGGCGGTAATGACCGAGTTCGATATTGTTGTCCGCGGTCCGCATGTAGAACCAATAGTCGATTTGCGGCGGACAGGGCGCGAGCGTCGCCGCCGCCAGAACCTGATGCAGAAAGCTTCCGCCAAGCGCGAGCAGCCGCGGCGCTCGCGCGCAATCGCCTTTCTCCCCTGCCCTTCCGATCGACGCCGTCGGATAATGCGCGTCGGGCCATAGGAGATTGAGCAAGTCCAGCAGGTCGCGGTCGGTGCCGATGGCTTCCGGCGCCGGCGCCGACGTAAAGTCGAGAAGGCCGATCGGCGAAGCCGGCAGCGCGCGCGTCACGTCGCGCATCGCGAGCGCGCCGCCGACGCTGTTCCAATGCGAGCCGCCGCGCGGAAAAAGCGCGATCGGCTGTCTGGATTTTTCCGCCGCGATCAGCGCCGGGCCGTCCACATAGCGCACATGCGCGCCGTCGAGCGCCGCGCGATAGGGCGCAAGCTTCTCCGGCAGCAGTGTCGCGCGCGCGGCGCAAGGCGCGGACTTTGGCAGGTCTTCCGCATAGCGCGCCGCCTTGGACGGCGAAATCAGATAGACGAAGCTCTTGCCATGCGCCTGCGCCATCTCCTGAATATCGCGCAACGACGAAGACCATGCGCTTAAGCGCGAAGGATCGGAACCGCCATCACGCGCGCAGAATTCGTCGATATAGATATCTTCATAGAGCTGGCCGTTGCGGCCGATCATGACGCCGGGCGCGGCCGAGCCGCCAAAAAGCGAAAAGACGAGCTGATTTTTCGCGCGCACCGAAATCGGAAAGACCGGCGACATTCGCCCAAGATTTGTCGACACCGCCTTTTGCGTCTCGCCGGAAAGAAAGGCGTCGAGCGTCCAGGGCGCGGGCTTTGGCTTCGCGACGCCTGCAAGCGGCGAAGCGCTGCGGATGCGCAGCTTCGGCCAATCGCGTTCGACGGCGAAGTTCCACAAATTGGCGAGGAAAAGAAAGGCGATGAACCCCGCGCATCCAAAGATCGGCACGCGTGCGAGCGTGAGCGACTTCAAAAAGGCGCGCACGGCAGAAACAGGCGCCGGCGCCGCCGCTCCAAATTCCGCTTGATCTCTCTCGACGCGCTTATCCATGTCGGCTCGATCGCCCGTCCGCTTCAAAAGCGAAAGTAGATGAACGGCTTGAAGGGATCGGCAAGTCCCTTCGCCAACGCCGCAAGGAAAAGCAGCGACAGCGCGCTGTTCGACGCCAAGGCATAGCGCTGCGCCGCGCTCGCCCAATCGAAGTCCTTGACATAAAGCGACAGCCGCTGCGCGACGCAAATCGCCGCGGCGATCAGCGCCACGACAATATATTCTTCGGGAATGGCGACTTCCACGCTGGACTGCGCCCATGGATTCGCCATCAACGCCAGCAGCGCGCCCGCTTGCGCAATGGAGGTTGCGCGAAAAAAGGTCCAGCCGACGATGACGACAATCATCGTGATGATATTGGCGCACCAATCCGGCAATCGCTGCAGGCTTTTCACCAGAAACAGCCGGTCGAGCACCAGGAACACGCCATTATAGGCGCCCCAGACGATATAGGTCCAAGCGGCACCGTGCCAAATCCCTGACGCAAAGAAGCAGATCCAAAGATTGAGATAGGTGCGCGCTTCGCCGCGCCGATTGCCGCCAAGCGGAAAATACAAATATTCGCGAATCCAGCTCGTCAACGAAATATGCCAGCGCCGCCAGAAATCAGTGATGCTGGTCGCGACATAGGGCATGTTGAAATTTTCGAGAAGCCGAAAGCCGAACATGCGCGCAAGACCGATCGCCATGTCGGAATAGCCGGAGAAATCGAAATAGATTTGGAAGGTGAAGAACAGCACGCCCGCCCAGGCTTGCGTGAAGCCGAGCGCGCCGACGTCGCGCGAAAAGATGAGGTCTGCGCCGCTCGCCAGCGTATCGGCGAAGAGCAGCTTCTTCACCACGCCGAGCATGAAGCGCGAAAAGCCGATGACAAAATCGTCGATGTCGGCGTGAGGCATCGCGTCGAACTGGCGCGCGATGTCGTGATATTTGATGATCGGCCCGGCGAGGAGCTTGGGAAAGAAAAAGACGTAAAGCCCATAGAGCAACGGCGCGCGCGCCGGCGCCGTGACGCCGCGATAGACGTCGACGAGATAGGTGATCTTTTCGAAGACGATGAAGCTGACGCCGATCGGCAGAGCGATCTGGGGAATGTTGATCCCCGGCAACGTCAGCGCCTTTAACAGCGCATCGAGATTGAGCGCGAGAAAGCCCGTATATTTGTAATAGACGAGGATCGCGAGATTCGCGACGACGCCAAGCGCGAGCCAGAGCTTCCGCTTGTCATTCCCGGCAGGCCGCAGGCCTGACCGGGAATCCAGAGCCGTCGCAGCCACGCTCGCAGGTCTGGATTCCCGATCGCTTCGCTTATGCGAAGCGTCGGGAATGACAGCGGGATCGCTGACGGGTAGAGCGGCAATCCTCTGCGCTGCATAAAGGTCGAGCGCGACAGATGCAAAGACCAGGAAGATGAAGACCGGCTCGCTCCAGGCGTAAAAGACCACGCTGGCCGCGAACAGGATGATCGCCCGCCGCCAGCGGACCTCTCCGAAAAACAGATAGATGAGGTAAACCGCCGGGCCGAACAGGAACAGAAACAGCGGCTCGTAAAAAAGCATGATTGTCCTGCGTTCGTCGGCGCGCCGGCGCGAGCGCTAAGGCTGCGGCTTCTACCAAAAGCCCCGCTATGGGGCAAGAAAACGGCGCGGCGGCGGCGCTCGCTCTTCTACCGCTTTGGCGGGGGGAGGCGCCACGAAGCGCCGGCCCCCTCCCCAACCCTCCCCCGCTTCGCGGAAGAGGGAAGAGGTCGCGCCCGTCGTCAGCGCCACGCCCGCTCATCCGCCGAGCGGGTCGACGCCTCCGCGAACGCGCAGCGCCCGCTGTCTCAGATCGCTCGACGACGGACAGTCAGGGATCAGGAAGGGGCTCCGCTTCGCGGACTTCGATCGGCTTGTAGTCGCGTTGCGGCTCGCCGACATAGAGTTGGCTTGGATGACCCATTCGCAGCTTCGGGTCCTCGATCATCTCTTTCCATTGCGCGACCCATCCGACCGTGCGCGCGACTGCGAAGAGCGCCGGAAACATGCTCGTCGGGAAGCCCATGGCCTTGAGGATGATGCCCGAATAGAAATCGATGTTCGGGAAGAGCTTGCGCGAGACGAAATAATCGTCGGAGAGCGCTATGCGTTCGAGTTCGAGCGCGACCTCGAGCAACGGATCGCTAACCTTGAGTTCCGCCAAAGCTTCGCGCGCCGTACGCTGCATGATTTTCGCGCGGGGATCGTAGTTTTTGTAGATGCGGTGTCCAAAGCCCATCAGGCGGAATGGATCCGACTTATCCTTGGCGCGCGCCAGAAAATGCGGAATGCGGTCCGGCGAGCCGATCTGCGCCAGCATACGCAGCACGGCCTCATTCGCGCCGCCATGCGAAGGTCCCCAGAGCGAGGCGATGCCCGCCGCGATGCAGGCGAAGGGGTCAGCGCCAGACGAACCCGCAAGCCGCACCGTCGTCGTTGACGCCACCTGCGCAAGGTCGGCGTGCAGAATGAATATGCGATCGAGCGCGCGCGAGACGATTGGATTCTGCACATAGGGCTCGGTTGGGACCGCAAAGCACATGTGCAAGAAATTCGAAGCGTAGTCGAGATCGTTCCTCGGGTAGTTGAACGGCTGCCCGATCGAATATTTGTAAGCCATCGCCGCCAGAGTCGGCGCCTTGGCGATGAGCCGCATTGACGCGATCATGCGCTGATGGGGATCAAAAATATCGGTCGAGTCGTGATAGAAAGCCGAGAGCGCGGCCACCGACGCGACCATGATCGACATAGGGTGCGCGTCGCGGCGAAAGCCTTGAAAGAACCGCGTCATTTGCTCATGCACCATCGTGTGATGCGTGACGCGATAGTCGAAGTCCTGCTTTTGCGAAGCGGTCGGCAACTCGCCGTGAAGCAGCAAATAGCAGACTTCGAGATAGTCCGAATGCTCGGCCAGCTGATCGATCGGATAGCCGCGATGCAGGAGCACGCCGGCGTCGCCGTCGATATAGGTAATCTTCGTCTCGCAGCTCGCGGTCGAGATGAAGCCCGGATCAAAGCTCAACAGCCCCGACTGTGCCTGCAGCGTGCGCATGTCGATGACATTAGCGCCAAGCGCCGCCTTCTTTATGGGAAGCTCGACCGTCTTGCCGTCGACTTCAACGCGGCTCGTTGTCTGCTCCATCGGCCCGCTTCGTGTCAGCTTGGCGTTTGCCTGATGCGAGGGAGATCGAGCAAGATTTGCGCCAATCTAAGGCAGACGACCGAAGGAGCGGGGCTCTGAACTCAGGTAACAAACCCTTGTCGCGACCGCTTTTCGCTAGGCAATCTGCGCTGATCCCCCATAGGTCTCCTTATCGTTGGAGCATCCAAGCTTCACAGCTTACCCGTTTTGCGAATCTGCGTGGTTGCGACCTCAACTCGCAATATCTATTTCACGGTTAAGTCGCGCATTTTGCTAACCCGGATTCGGCGCCCTGATCCAAAGCAGATCGAGAGAGCGGTTCCACCCAACCGACGATAACGGGGACCGTCCCGAGGAGGCGCTCGCGATGACGCCTGAAGGCCTTTCGGTTCAAGGTTAACCCAAAACGCCATCGATTCCCAAGGCATCGAGTCACTTCCGCAGAAAGGAACGCACCATGTCTCTTCATATCGGCGATACAGCTCCGGACTTCACCGTTGATTCCAGCAAGGGCGAGATCCGCTTCCATGAGTGGATTGGCGATTCCTGGTGTTTCTTCTTTAGCCATCCGGCGGACTTCACGCCTGTTTGCACCACGGAGATGGGCCGTACTGCGCAACTTGCCAAAGAATTCGAGGCTCGGAACACGAAACCGCTCGGCCTTTCGACCGACACCGCCGCCGAGCACCTGAAATGGATTGCGGACGTGAACGACACACAGAACACCGACCTGCAATTCCCCATCGTCGCTGACCCCGATCTCAAGATCGCGAAGCTCTACGACATGATCCATCCGGACCAAAGCGAGACGGAAGCCGTTCGGTCGGTCTACATCATTGATCCCAAAAAGAAGATTCGCCTGATGATGACCTATCCAATGGCGGTCGGACGCAATTTTTATGAAATTCTCCGTGTCATCGACGCCCTTCAGCTTGGCGACGCCAAACGCGTTGCAACGCCGGCGGACTGGCGCCCAGGCCAGAAAGTGATCATTCCTCCCTCGATAAGCAACGAGGAGGCGGCAAAGCTCTTCCCGCAGGGCTGGGACGAACTGCGCTCTTATCTGCGTCTAACTGAAGTCGGCTAATTAACTCGACGTCGGTAATGCGCAGGTTCTTGCTTGCAGTGAAGCTGTCGCGGTCTTTGAACGCGCGGCGAGCGACAAGTTGCGCCTGAACTGCCTCGCGCAGAATTTGCACGCTATGCAACGGTCCGCGATTTGCCACGCCTGCGGCGCGCTGCGCCGCGCGCTCCTATTACGATTGCGGCGACTTGACGCAAATAACCGAAATTATCCGGCCGTCGCTTTCGGTTTCGGCCAGCGTTTGGCGGGGCGGCCTTGCGCCCCAGCGCGCGCTCCAATGCGGCGACGAACTCTGGCGTTCCGATACGCCTTCCGTTCGCGCGGGACGCCAGGAGCGATGACGCGCGCAAGGTGAGTCATGGGACGCTTGTTGCATGAGAAGGAAATTTTCTGCAATTGATATCACGTCACTGCAATGCTCGCGACATGACCCAATGAGTCTGCTCAACGCCAATCTGCCCAGTGGTTTCTGAAAGTCTCCAGCTCTTGGATCAAGAATCAATAATATTGAATGGAAAGGGAGGGAGTAAATGTCTTGGTTCAAGAAACAGCTCATGCATCCCGCTGCGCCAGCCACTGAAGAGTTCATCTATATTATCTATCAATCCCTCTTTCAAAGAGCGCCGTCAGGAGATGAAATAAACAATAATTTGAAACGTAATATTTCAGATATCATCCATGATTTACGTAAAACTCCTGACTTTGCCAATAATTTTCCAAATCTTATTCGACAATATACTATACGTCTTGGAACTCAACATGTAGATGACACCAATAACTTTAAACGAATGCTTGAAAAGTCTCCTATTTCTGAAGGAAATTGCCATAGCATGATTATGAGCAGTTTTCTCCCCGGTGATTACTATGAATTTCACAAGCTTAGATTCCAAGAACTACATGGACTAGTTGCATATATAGATGAGAAACGATCCGTAAATCGACTATTAGAAATATCAACGATGCCATACACCACTGGCGTCTGGAAAAAATACTTAAAGCAGTTGAATTGTCTCACCACGATAGATCTTCAGGCTGAGAAAGGAGGGCCTTCTCCTGAGCAGGTTGCGAGTTTCGGCGCGGACAAACATGTTGAAGTCGATCTCAACACAGCCGATCTCGGCGAACTGGCGGCGAACTTGGCCCAAGGCGGCGGGTTTGACATTATCATCGCGACCGAAGTGGTCGAGCATTTGCAACGCGATTTCTCTGAAATAGCTCAATTTATGTTCAATTGCCTCGCGCCTTCTGGCGTCATTATCGTCACGACGCCCAACGCAGTGTGTGAAGTCAGCTTGCTCTGTATCGTTAATGGCCGCAATCCCTTTCAGCGTTTCGTCGACTACAATGGAAATAAGGGCGGCCATATGCATTTCCGTGAATATAGCATGGCCGAACTTCTGGATGACGTAGCTAAGATCGGCGCCGTTCCATTCATGCAAATATATTCCGCATGTTGGCGGGACGACGCCGAACGTTGCGCTTCCGAAGACCGTTATCATCTTCGCGCGAATAACGTTGTGTTGTTCGGCCATTCGCAGGATTTGCCTCTCTGGCGTCCGGTTCCGTGAGTCAGGCCAAGCTTGACATGCGCCAGTAGATTCAGCCGCATGATCATCGCGGCTTGCCTTATCGGTTGTGGGCCGGCGTCCGATCTCACAGCTTGAATTCTCGGTTTTTGACCATGTTTTTTCCTCCCCTTGCTCGAATCGACATGCGGCGCAGGCGCGTTTTCAAGCGCGTCGGCCTGCCTGATTGCGCGCGACAAATCGGGCATTGGCCCCGGAATTACGAATTGCGGGGACATAATTACGTAATTACGGAAACATGACGCCACTTCCCCATGTTGTCGTTACGGCCTCGTCCGCCGCCTTGCGCCGGCGGCGGGCAGCGCCTATCACCCAGCCTCATGACGTCCCCCAGCGATTTCACGCCAAAATCCGACTTCCTGCGCGCGCTCATCGAACGCGGCTTCGTCCATCAATGCTCCGATTTCGAGGGGTTGGACGAGAAGGCGCGATCGGGGACGCTTGCCGCCTATATCGGCTTCGACTGCACGGCGCCGTCGCTTCATGTCGGGTCGCTGCTGCCGATCATGATGCTCGCCTGGTTGCAGCGCGCCGGCGGCAAGCCTTTGCCGCTGATGGGCGGCGGCACCACGCGGGTCGGCGATCCTTCCGGCAAGGACGAGAGCCGCAAGCTTTTAAGCGTCGAGCAGATCGACGCAAACAAAGCGTCGATCAGGACCGTCTTCGAGCGCTTCCTTTCCTTCGGGGACGGCGCGACCGATGCGCTGATGCTCGACAATGCCGATTGGCTCGCAGGCCTGAACTATATCGATTTCCTGCGCGACGTTGGCCGCCACTTCTCCGTCAACCGCATGCTGACGATGGATTCGGTGAAGCTGCGGCTCGAACGCGAGCACGAGCTCTCCTTCATCGAGTTCAACTATATGTGCCTGCAGGCCTATGATTTCGTCGAGATCAACCGGCGCTACGGCGCTCTGCTTCAGATGGGCGGCTCCGACCAATGGGGCAATATCGTCACCGGTCTCGATCTCGGACGGCGCATGGGCTGTCCGCAGCTTTACGCGCTCACCTCGCCCCTGCTGACGACATCGTCGGGCGCTAAGATGGGCAAGACGGCGGCGGGCGCCGTCTGGCTCAACGCGGACATGCTGTCGCCCTATGACTATTGGCAATATTGGCGCAACACGGAAGACGCGGACGTCGCCCGTTTCCTGAAACTCTTCACCTTCCTGCCGATGGAGGAGATCGCGCGCCTCGCCGCGCTGCAGGGCGCCGAAATCAACGACGCGAAGAAGACTTTGGCGACAGAGGCGACTGCTCTCATTCATGGCCGTGACGCGGCCGAGCAGGCCGCCGAAACCGCGCGCGCGACATTCGAGGACGGCGCGTTGGCGCTGTCGCTCCCAAAGGTTTCAGTTTCCGCCGAGGAAGTCGCCGCCGGGCTCGGCGTGCTGACCGCCTTCGTCAAGGCGGGACTTGTCGCCTCGACCGGCGAGGCGCGACGCCAGATCAAATCCGGCGGGCTGCGCGTCAACGACACGCCGGTGACTGACGAACGCGGCGTGATCAGCGACAGCGCGTTTGCGAGCGAGGGCGTCGTCAAACTTTCGCTCGGCAAGAAGAAGCACGTGCTGCTTGAAATATTGTAAGCGTCCAAAGTTAAGGTTTGGAAGATGATCATGGATTTGATTGAAAATGTTGAATTTTGGAAGACCATCAGCGCTTCGTTTTGGCCAGCGACTGTTATTATTATGTTTTTTGTCGCCAAATCGCATATATTCAAACTCTTCAACAAAGACGGCTTAACAATTAAGGTTGCAGGAATGGAAATTAGCATAGCCGACGCCACAAAAAATATCGGCAGCTCCGTATCGGATTTGCAGAAGAAAGTCGCAGTATTAGAGGAAACAGTAAGAAAACTACATCCAGACGCAGAGCTTGGAACTTATACACAAGATTTAGCCGGCAAAAACGCAGCAATAACCAAATATACAAGCGAAACACCCCCCAACAAATTTTCAATATTATGGGTTGACGACTACCCCATTAACAATGCTTTCTTAATAGACAGCTTCAGAAATGAACGAATAGATGTTAAAATTTCACTTAACACACAAGATGCACTACAATACGTCGAGAATGACGATATAGATTTAATCATTACAGACCTTGGTAGAAAAGAAAACGGACGAGAAAATCCTTTCGCCGGATCCGAACTGATCAAGGCGATACGCTCTAGCAACAAACAAATTCCCATCATCGTTTTTGCGGGAAAACGAGGGCTTGAAAACAAAGAACGATTGTTGCGCGAAGGCGCCAACGCGGTCACGGCGTCGGGCGTCGAAATTCAAGCCTTCGTAGATATGCACAAAGGAAAAAATCAATCATGATCTACCGCTCCTGCGGCATGCGCGCAGTGCCGTCGATCACGCCCATGATCTTGCGCATCAGGCCAGGCGCGATCGCCGACAGTGGATTGACGTTGATCGAAGGCGACGACAGCGCGCCATAGAGCCGATAGCTCAATCCGAAGACGCCTTCATGCTGTCCGCCGGCGAGCACGACGCCGACGACGGGAATATTCGACAACAGGCTGTTGAGCGCATAGGCCGGCACATAGGTGCCGACGAGATCGAGCCGCCCGCGCTGGAAATCGATATAGCCGTCGAAGGTAAGCCCGATCTCAGGACCCGACAGCACGCCGTCGCGCACGGCGAGCTGTCCGCCCGACCAGCCGAACTCGCTTTCCAATCTGCCAACGCGGACGAGGTCCGGGTCGAAGCGGTAATTGCCGCGATCGTCGGTTCGCGCCGTTCCGCTCTGCGCCATCAGCTGGCGCACGGTCGGTTCGCCGCGCACAAAGAAGTCGCGGACGCGCAAGGCGCCGTCGGCGCGGTTCTGGCCGAGCTGAACGGTCGCGGTCAGCGCGCCGCTGTCCATCTTTCGATAGATGTCGAGGAACGAAAGCAGCGAGCCGCCGTCATTGGTTGAAATTTCCAGCTGCGGCAGGCCGTTTGCGCTGCGAACCATGCCGACGGAGATGTGTTCGCGGCCGAAAGCGCCCGTCAGCGCCAGCGTGCGCGGCTTGCCGCCGCGCTGTTCCATTTTCAATTCCACATTGGAGAGTATTTGCTTGTTGTGGCCGGTGACGACCGGCACCTTGAAATCGAGATCGAGGTCGTCAATCGTTCCTTTGCCGCCGCGCTCGGTGCGCAACAGCCCTCGCAACATTGGCCGCGCGTCGAAATTCGCGCCGCGCGCGACGATTTTCACCGTCTGGCCGCTGCGCTGAACGTCGATGCGCATGTCGTCTCCTGGCGAGAGCCGCGCTTGGGTCAGACGGACCGCGCGGAAGGCGCCGTCGCGGGCGAATTCGATGACGCCCTGCGCCTGCGTCGGTCCCGCGTCGAACACGAATTGTTCCAGCGCCATCGCTTCGCCGCGACGCGTCAAATTGAATGAGGCCTTCGCCGGCTTTCCCGCCGGCTTCACCAGGCCTGGCAGCGGATTGTCAAAATGCGTCCGGGAAAGATCGAGCTCGATCTGCGTATCGACGTTCTCGACCGGAAGCGGCGTGCGTATCGTCGCCAGGATCGGGCCGCTGACGCCGGCGATCGCGTAGCCCGCGCGCTGACGCGCCGCGTCGTCAAAGGCGAAGGCGACATGCGCCTGGGCGGCGCCCTTGTCGCCAAAGCCGCGGCGAACTTCGAGAGTGGCCGGCGCGTTGAAGAGACGGCCCGTTCCGCCGACGCGGAGTCCGGTCCGATCGGCGACGACGCGCAGGGCGCCGCCTTCGAGCTTCTCCTTGCCGATCAGGTTGTCGACAACGAGATTCGACGTCGTCGCATCTATGGTGAACGTCGTCGCCTCGTCGCGGGCGTTGACGCCCGTCTCGAAATCGACGCGCAACCGTCCTTCGAGCGTCCCCTTCAGCGCGCCCGGCGCAACGGGAATGGACGCATGTTCGGCGATCGCCGGCAATGTCAGAAGGTCAGCGACGGCTTCGACGTCGCCGCCGACATCGACCTCGACCGTGGCGGGGGTCGGGCGGAGCGCGCTGTCGGCGACGACGAACCGACCCGAGGAGAGCGTGAGACGCCGCCCGCGCCTCGTCTCCAA
>JBFXJV010000057.1:0-12394 GCA_050174515.1 Methylocystis sp. | reverse complement strand
TATTTTGAACGCCCATCCGAGCCTGCTGCCCTATTGCCGTGGAAAGGATCCAAACTTTTGGGCGCTCGCGGAAGCATCACCATACGGCGTCACGATCCACCATGTCATTGCAGAGATCGATGCCGGCCCCATCGCCTTTCAAAAAGAAAACAAGGTCGGCTGGGAGGATACGGGCGCAAGCCTATATCGCGCGGCCGAACGCGCCATGGAGGAGCTCGTCGCGCAGAGCTGGCCCGCGATTCGAGAAGGCGAAATACCGCGAATCGCGCAAAATCCGGCAAGCGGCAGCTTTCACAAGCGCGCCGAACTCGAACCCGCGTCTTGCATCGATCTTGACGCGCCGACCACAGGACGATCGCTGCTCAACCGCCTGCGCGCACGCACTTTCGCTCCCCATCCGGCGTGCCGGTTTGAAGACCGAGGGGAAACCTACGAGGTTCGAATCGAGATCAAGCGTCTCGCGCCCGGGAGCAATCGGACATGAACGAAGTCGAATTCAGTCTCGTGGTCCCGACGCGCGAGCGCGCCGACACGCTGCGCTATACGCTGCTGGCGTGTCTGCGGCAGGATTTCGACTCATACGAGATTGTCGTTTGCGACAATTGCAGTTCGCCGGCGACCCGCCAGGTCGTCGAGGAGATCGGCTCGCCCAAAATTATTTACCGCCGTGCGCCCGAGCCCTTGTGCATGCGCGATAATTGGAACCTCGCCTACAGCCTCACGCGCGGCAAATATGTCATCTATATCGGCGACGATGACTCGCTCATGCCCTTCGCTCTTTCCACGTTGCGCGGCCTGTTCGCCCGCCAGAATGTCAAGGCGATCCGATGGGACAGCGCCATTTATTCCTGGCCGAACATTGCGCGCGACGATCTTGCGAACCATCTGCAGATTCCACTCACACGAAAGGTCGAGCGGATTGATGGCTGCAAGGCGATGGAGGAAGTGCTAACGGGACACGCGCCCGCAACGCTGCTGCCCAACATCTATCACGGCTGCGTGGCGCGACAAGCGCTCGAAGAAATCCGCGCGACCACCGGAAAGGTTTTTGAAAGTTTCCACTGCGATACCTATTCCAGCTTCGCTGTCGCTTATATCGCAGGAGAATATCTGTCGCTCTCAGCGCCGCTGTCGATCAGCGGCTTCTCCGCATCGAGCAACCACATCGCGTTTAGTTTTCTGCGCAGCAAACATCGGATCGCGGCGACGTTGCGTAACGAAAACGACGCCGCGGGCCTACGTCTCCATCCTTCCGTTCCCGATCTGCCTTCCGGATTCGTTTGCGTCGCGGATTCCTTTCTGCGCGCCAAGGCGGATCTGTTTCCCGACGATCCGATAAGCCTCGATCGCGAGGCGATGGTGGAGCGCTTCCTTCTCGCCCCGCCGATCGACGACCTTGACGAGTGGCCCTCAGTGGAAACGGAATTGCGGCGATCCTTGTCCGACGATCCTGCGCTCGCGTCGTGGTTCGAAAAACGCATGGAGAATTTTACGCCGCAGCCGTCGCCCCGCGACAGTTATCGCCCCGATTTGGAGGGGATACACGTCCAGCGTTTGTTTCTCGATACGAGCAAATATGGGGTGACTGACATTGCCGGCGCGACGCGACTGTCGACGCGCCTGCTGGGCTATGGAGGCAAGACGCCAGAATGGATTGCTGGACTTGCCCCGGCCGATTCCGCCTTGAGTACCTTCTACCGCCATAAGCGACTGGAGCTGCTGTTGAAACTCCTTAAGGCGCGAAGTCTGGCGGGATCGGCGCGCCGTCCGACACGAAGCGAGCGGTCCACCGGCGTCAATGGGTGCTGAAGTTTGGCGCGCCAAGCGCCTGCGATAGGAACTGATCGGGATGTCGCGTCGCTTGCGTCATTTATGAGCCCCTTCGACGCGGGCGACACATAGCATGTTCAGCTATTTGGGACGGCAAGCGAGAGCGGTCCACGCGCCGCGTGCGGGTCGCTTTATGTCGACCGCGACGCGCCGCCGCCCTTGATTTTTGCGCCGCTCTCCATAATTCGCCGTTGCGGGCGCTTCCTTTACGAGGACTTTGCAATGGCTGACGACGAACACCCCACAGTGCAAAAGAACAAATATCTCTTCGCCGGAGTCGGCGCCGTTCTGGGCGGCCTGACAGGCGTCGCGATCGGCGGCCCGCTCATTGCCGTGGTCGGCGCCGGGCTTGGCGGCCTCCTCGGCTACAATATGCTGAAGCGGCTGTGACGCGTCAGGCGTCGGGCCGACTGAGAAAAAGCATCACCAACGCCGCGCAGCCGATAAAACGGAACGCGGCCTGCTGCAGGTCGGCTCCGGCTCGCCACATCTGGAACCACTCGCCGCCCACCGCCATGAAGCCAAACAGATAAAGGCAGACGGCGAGCGCAATCCCGGCGATCGCGACATCCTTGGCGGCGTTGAAAAGCGCCGCTTCCGCTTTACGAGCCAACAACAACCGCCACACGCCAGCGACGATCAGCGCGCCGGCGGCGAACTCGACCGCGATAATGAAGGCGTAAAGCAGTCGATGAAGCGTTGGGTTGGCGATGGCGCGCCACTCCAACGGACTGCCGGCCGGCACTTGATCCATCGACATCACATGGCTGACGACCTGATAATTCGTGTCGTAGTCCGTCACATTATTGATCGCGACAAGCAAAATCAGGACGCCAAGCGCCGCGGTCAGCAGGATTTTCGAAAATCTGATCAGCATGTCGAGCCGCTCCCAGGCATAGTTTACCATGACCTACCACGACCCTGGCGATTGATCTTGGAGCGCAAGGGCTTACAACACGGTCAGGTCTCCCTTCGGACGCGGGTCCATGATCGATCTTCACTACTGGCCTACGCCAAACGGCCACAAGATTACGATTTTTCTTGAAGAAACGGGGCTCGCCTACCGGATCAAGCCGGTCGACATCGGCAAGGGGGATCAGTTCAAACCGGAATTTCTGGCGATTTCTCCCAATAACCGCATGCCGGCCATCGTCGACCACGCGCCAGCCGATGGCGGCGCGCCCGTCGGGCTCTTCGAATCGGGCGCGGTACTGGTCTATCTCGCCGAGAAGACCGAGCGGCTCCTGCCCGCCGACGTTCACGGCCGCGCGCGAACGCTGCAGTGGCTGTTCTGGCAGGTGGGCGGGCTGGGCCCGATGGCCGGTCAGAACCACCACTTCGCCAAATATGCGCCGGCGAAAATTCCCTATGCGATCGAGCGCTACCGCAACGAGACCGCGCGGCTCTATGGCGTCATGGACCGCCAGCTCGCCAAAACCCCGTTTCTCGCCGGAGAATATTCGATCGCCGACATCGCCGCCTATCCCTGGGTCGTCCCGCATGAGGATCAGGGCCAGGATCTTCACGACTTTCCGCATCTTAAGCGCTGGTTCGAGGCGATCCGGTCGCGGCCCGCAGTGGTCCGAGCCTATGCGGCGGGCGCGCCATATGAGCGGAAGCGTTTGGATTTTACCGCCCTGGAGCGCGAAATACTCTTCGGCGAGACGGCGGAGCGCGGCGGGGCAAAATAGGCCGTGGCGGCGCGGCGTCGTTAAACGGGTCCAAGCGGAATTCCCGCGCTCACGCCTTGCTGTATCTGGCGTAGAGCCGGTCGGCGTTCGACCAGTTGAGCGCCTCCAAAACGATTTTTATGTAGTTGGCGGCCTTTGCGCCAAAATCCATCTGATAGGCGTGCTCGAACATGTCGAGGACGAGCAGCGGGTCGCCGCCAGCGATATTTTGGGTGTGATCGCTGGCCCATGAATTGACGAGCCTCTTGCCATGCTTGTCATAGGCGAGGATCACCCAGCCGGAACCGCCGCCGAGCGCCTTTCCCATGCCGACGAATTCGGCGCGCCAACGCTCGTAGCCGCCGAAATCGCGATCGATCGCCTGCGCCAAATCGGCCCCGGGCCTGCCGCCCTCGCCGAGTCCAGCGAAATAGATTTCATGCAGGATCATCGAATTTGTCGCGACCAATTCCTCGCGCTTCAATCCGTTGATCTGAAATCCCGGCGCCTTGTCGAAATCGAGCGCCGCAATTTGCTCGGCGATCGCATTGAGGCGTTTAACCGCGCCGACATAATTGTTTTCGTAATGCGAAATGAGAAGCTTCTCCGACAGCCCTTTGATCTTGGCGGGATCGAACGGCAAAGGCTGTGGCGCATTGAGCGCGGCCCTGCGCGAGAAGGATGCGGCTCCCTCGGCTCTCGCCGAGGCGACGCTCATGTCTAGCGCGGCCCCAGCGGCGGCGGATGCAGCGAGAAATCGGCGGCGATCCAACCGGTTCATCATGCCCATCCTCCGGATTGCACGCTTGCAACGATCATCGGCGAATGGACCCCATGACTCAAGAGCAGCTGATGAATTCGCGATACAGCCAGCCGAGCCGCTTGCCGCCTGGGCTCGCCACATAGGCCCAGGACTTGCCGTTATCATCCTCGCCATAGCGCTGCACGACGATCGCCTTACCATCTTCGATGGCGTCGATGACGGTCTTGTGTTGGTCGCGGATGGGAATCGAAGCGCCGAGAACATCCGTTGCGATGCAATGGTCGCCGGCGAGCGCCATTGCTCCCCAGGCGACCCCTGCGACGAGCGCGGCGACAGCCAAGCCGGTGAAAGGGGCGAGTCTCTCTTGCATGTGAGGGCTCCCGATTGAGTTGGAAAGACCTATAGTCAAGGCTTGACGACCCTGAGTTGCGCCAGCGCACATGGAGCCGGCATGCGCAGATTGACATTTTCACTCATCGCCGCGCTTTCCGCGTCCCAAGCTTGCGCCGGCGACCCGCCACCGGGCTTTGCGCGCCTCTCCGACGTTGCGCCCGACGTCATTCAGGACATGCGCTACGCCGGCCCGAATAATTTCACCGGCGCGCCCGTGCCCGGCTATGACGCCCCGCAATGCTGGCTGCGCACTGAGGCCGCCGAGGCCCTGGCGGCTGCACAGACGGACGCACGCGCACAAGGCCTTTCGCTTGTCGTCTATGATTGCTATCGGCCGCTGCGCGCTGTTTCGGCCTTCGTCGAGTGGTCGCGCAATCCGGACCAGCGGACAAAATCCGAGCACTATCCGCATCTCGACAAAAGCGCGCTGTTTCCCGAGGGCTATATCGCCGAACATTCCACCCATTCGACGGGACTTGCGGTCGATATCGGCGTCAAAGGCTGGCGCTTCGGCACGCCTTTCGATTTTTTCGACCCGCGCTCATGGACGAAGGCCAAGACGTCGAAAGCGGCGCGCGCCCATCGTGACGCGCTGGTCGCGTTGATGCGCCGCCACGGCTTTGAAAATTATCCGCGCGAATGGTGGCATTTCACCTACAAGGGCGCCGATGGCGCACCGGTTTATGATGTCGAGATCAAGTGAATCGACTCGCGCCGCGCGATTGAATTGAATCCTCATGCGTCCGTCATTGCTCGATCCCCTCTTCGGCCGCGTCGCCGCGCTGCCCGGCGTCGGGCCGAAAACCGCCAGACTGTTCGACCGGCTGCTTGCCAGGCCGGGCGCCGAAGCGCGCCTCGTCGACCTGCTGTTCCATCTTCCGTCGAACGTCATCGACCGGAGCGCGCGGCCAACGATCGCCGCCGCGCCTCTCGATACGATGGTCGTATTGAAGGCTTGCGTCACCGAACATCGCCGGCCTCAAGGCCGCTATTCGAAATCGCCCTATCGCGTGCTCGTCGAGGACGACACCGGCGACGTCGAGCTCGTGTTCTTTCTTGCCAACCCCGACTGGATCGAGCGCAGCCTGCCGCTCGGCGCGACGCGCTGGATATCGGGACGCATCGAGCTTTATGACGGCCGCCGCCAGATCGTGCATCCAGACCGCGTTCTTGACGAGGCGGGATTCGCCAAACTCCCCGCCTTCGAGGCCGTCTACGGACTCACCGAAGGGTTGCAGGCGCGCTATGTCCTGCGCGCAAGCGAAGAGGCGCTGACGCGCCTGCCGAGCCTTCCCGAATGGCAGGACGCGAGCGTTCTTTCCGCCCATAAGCTTCCCTCCTTCGCCGAGGCGCTGCGCGCCGCGCACCGGCCTGCGGGCGCCGACGCGCTCTCGCCGCAGCACCCGGCCCGTCAGCGCCTTGCGCTCGACGAGCTGCTTGCAAGCCAGCTCGCGCTGCGGCTCATCCGCGCCAAGATGCGGCGTCCATCGGGTCGCGCGCATAAGGGCGACGACCGCTTCGCCCGCGCGATCGAGTCGGCCCTGCCCTTTCGCCTGACGCGCGCGCAGCAGCGCACGCTCGAAGAGATTCGCGCCGACCTTGCGTCGGACAAGCGCATGCTGCGGCTTGTGCAAGGCGATGTCGGCTCCGGCAAGACGATCGTCGCGGCGCTGGCAATGGCGAGCGTCGCCGAAACCGGCCGCCAATGCGCCCTGATGGCGCCGACGGAAATTCTTGCGCGCCAACATTATGAGCGGCTCGCGCCGCTGCTCGAGCCAGCGGGATTGCGCGTGGCGCTCCTGACCGGCCGGGCCAAAGCAAGCAAGCGCGCGGCGCTCCATGAGGCTATAGGAGCCGGCGAAGTTGACGTCGTCATCGGCACGCATGCGCTGGTGCAAAGCGATCTCGCCTTTCGCGACCTGGGCCTCGCCGTCGTCGACGAGCAGCATCGCTTCGGCGTCGAGCAGCGGCTGGCGCTGGGCGCCAAGGGCGACGCCGTCGACGTTCTGGTGATGACCGCGACGCCGATTCCACGCACGCTGGCGCTCACTGCGTTCGGCGATATGGACTGCTCGGCGCTCGACGAAAAGCCGCCCGGCCGCACACCCGTTTCGACGCGCGCGCTACCGGCCGAAAGGATCGACGAAGTGGTCGCAGGGCTGCGGCGCGCCCTGACGCAGGGCGCGCGCGCCTATTGGGTCTGCCCGCTCGTCGAAGAGAATGAAGAACTCGATCTCGCCGCGGCGCAGCAACGGCACGCCGAACTTGCAAAGCTTTTCGGCTCGACGGTCGGACTCGTTCACGGGCGCATGAAATCCGCCGAGAAGGACGCCGTGATGGAAGGCTTCCAGCGCGGCGACATCAAAATTCTGGTTGCGACCACGGTGATCGAAGTCGGCGTCGACGTAGCGGAAGCGTCGATCATGGTCATCGAACACGCCGAGCGCTTCGGCCTTGCGCAACTCCACCAACTGCGGGGGCGCGTCGGGCGCGGCGCGGCGGAATCGTCGTGCGTGCTGCTTTACAAGGGTCCGTTAAGCGAAGCCGCCAAGGCGCGCCTGATGATCATACGGCAGACCGAAGACGGATTCCGCATCGCCGAGGAAGACCTCCGGTTGCGCGGCGAAGGAGAAATTCTCGGCGTGCGGCAGGCCGGTTTGCCGAGCTTTCGTCTCGCCGATCTTTCCGCTCATGCGCGGCTTCTCGCGATCGCGCGCGACGACGCGGAATTGATCCTGCGCCGCGATCCCGAGCTTTCGAGCGAGAGAGGACAGGCCTTGCGCGCCCTGCTCTATCTGTTCGAACGAGATGAAGCCGTCCGACTGCTGCGCGCCGGTTGACGCTGCAACGTCATTGCGAGCGAAGCGAAGGAATCCAAAGTTGCGCAGCGATTGCTGGATTGCTTCGTCGCTGCGCGCCTCGCAGTGATACAAAATCCGTTCGAATTGCTCGGAAGTCATTCCCGACGCGCGCAATGCGCGCGACCGGGAATCCAGAGCAAAGCCAGCATTCCTGGATTGGCTCGGGATTCCCGGTCAGGCCTTCGGCCTGCCGGGAATGACATTCGCCGGCCGAACGGATCAGCCGGAAACTCTATAATGCGAGCGTCACAGCCGACGCGCGACGACCACGCGATTGCTGTTGACGCCCTTCACATTATTGGCGACCCCCCAGCAATTGCTCGTCTTGGTGAAGCTTTGCGCATTGACCAGCACGCCGAGCCTTTCGAAAGGAAGATCGTCGAGCGCGCGCCAGACCAGTCGCTCCAGGGGAACCGCGCCGCCCCTCACTTCGCCGACCTCATAAGCGACGTATCCGCCGGGCTTCACGACTCGGGCCAATTCCCCAAACACCGCCCGCGTCATCAGGCTCCACTCGTGCGGCGAACGAAGCTGTGAGAGGCTGATGCGTTCGGCCTCGATTCCCGCGAACCAGTTGCGCAGCCAATTGTCGCCGCGATAGTCGACGACGTCGAGAAAGGGCGGCGAGGTGACAACGAGATCGACTGCGGCGTCCGCAATGTGCGCCAAGCACGTTGCGTCGGCCACGGCCAGCGGCGCGTCGCAGGCGAGAGGCGCGCCTTCCGCGAGCAGCGCGCGCGACTTCTTGAAGATCAGTTCGGCGATGTCGCGCCGCGGCGGCGTTTGCGCGCGCCGCGCGTTGATCTTCAGCTGCGCTTTTATGGAAACGGCCTGATTTGGCGGCATCGTATAGACTGAAAAGAACCCGGACGAATGGCCGGTCAATCGATTGAGCGCCACCATTCGAATCCAAGCATCGACGGCGTCGAGGCCGCCGTCCTTTTCCCGGCCAAGCAAATAGCGGCGCAAGGCGCAAATCTGCCGCAGCGTCTCAAAATGATAGAAGGCGAGAAGTTCGTCGCGTTCGATATCGCCGCGTCCCCAGGGCGCGGCCGCAAGCCGCGCTTCGATCTCGCATAGCGCAGGAGGGCGCAGCCGCGGTCGCGTCAGCAGCACCGACAGCGGATTGGCGTCGGAGCCGATCGGCTTTCGTCCCGTCAACGCCGCTTGGAGTATGCTCGTGCCGCGGCCCATGAATGGATCGCAGACGACATCTCCCGGCCGCGTCAGCCGATCGATAAAGAAGGCCGGCAGTTGCGGCTTGAAACAGGCGCGATAGCTGATCTCATGCAGCGGATGCGCGCACCGTTGCGCGGCGGTCCAGAAGGCGTTGACGTGATAGGGGACGGCTTCGGCAATGACGACGCGGGTCGGCGCGCCGAATTCCGTCCGTCGAAGCTCCTGAAAAAATCCAGAATCGGTGAATTCTAAAGCGGCGCTCATGCCTCAGTTGCGCCGACGATCGGCGAGGCTCGGCAATGATTTTATCCTCGCTCCGGCCGTTCGGCGCGCGAGAGAAAGTTCATATTGAGTTTGCAACTCAAGCCAATCTTCAGGATTGACGCCGAACCAGTGTCCGAGCCGCAAGGCCGTATCAGCAGTGACGCCGCGCTGCCCGTTGATGATGGCGGTGACCCGATTGACCGGCACGTCAATATCGCGCGCCAGGTCCGACGCCGTCAGTCCGAGTTCCTGTAAATGACGGGCAAGAATTTCGCCGGGGTGCGACATTCCATTCTCCATCGACGCCAGTTTGGGCTTTGTTGGACGCGCGCGAATGCTCTGGCGTCGCAGCCGCGTCGAACGGCGCGCATTCGCGGGCGTTTCCCCCCGAACGCCCCTCAAAAACCTCCTGGTGAGCTCTTCATGATAGCGGCCCATATTCAGCCCCCGCCGAATATAGTTTTCGTAAACCATATTATCCGGCCCGTAAATCGGCTGGGCGCTAAGCGCGCTCGCCTTCGATCCATCCGGCCCGCGTCTCGGCGATAAAGTCAGAAAGACACCGCGCGGCGATCGCCGCCCGCAGTCCGGCCATCAACTCCTGATAATAAGCCACATTGGCCTGGGTCAGCAGCATCATTCCGAGGATTTCCCCGGCTTTGACGAGGTGATGCAGATAGGCGCGCGAATAGTCGCGCGCGGCGGGACAGGACGACTTCTCATCCAGCGGCCGAGGATCGTCAGCGTGGCGCGCATTGCGCAGCGTCACTCTTCCAAGTCGGGTATAGGCAAGGCCGTGTCTGCCGGCACGAGTCGGCATCACGCAATCAAACATGTCGATTCCTCGCGCGACGGCTTCGACGATATCGTCCGGCGCGCCCACGCCCATCAAATAACGAGGCTTTGATTCGGGCAAATGCGGGGCGGTCGTCTCGAGCATGTCGAGCATGACCTGCTGAGGTTCGCCGACGGCGAGACCGCCGATGGCGATTCCATGAAAATCCATGCCGGCAAGCGCCTTTGAGCTTTCGATTCGAAGCCGCTTCGACTCGCCGCCCTGAACGATGCCGAAAACCGCCCTGCCCGGATGATCACGAAACGAGTTGCGCGAGCGTTCGGCCCAGCGCAGCGAGAGGCGCATGGCGCGTTCGGCCTCGCTTTCAGAACAGGGCAAACGCACGCATTCATCGAGCTGCATCTGTATGTCCGAGCCGAGGAGATCCTGAATCTCCATCGACCGCTCGGGCGAAAGGTGATGGCGCGATCCGTCGATGTGAGACTGGAAGGTGACGCCGCTTTCGTCGAGCTTGCGCAGCTTCGCCAGCGACATCACCTGGAAGCCGCCAGAGTCGGTCAATATCGGATAGGGCCAGCGCATGAATTCATGCAGGCCGCCAAGCCGCGCGATCCGCTCCGCGCCGGGTCGCAGCATGAGATGATAGACATTGCCGAGGAGAATGTCGGCGCCGGCGGCGCGCACATCTTCGGCGAACATCGCCTTCACCGTCGCAGCGGTGCCCACTGGCATGAACGCCGGCGTGCGGATCGTTCCGCGCGGCGTCAGAATTTCGCCCCGGCGCGCCAGACCGTCGGTCGCAAGAACGGAAAAGGAAAAATCCTTCGTCATACGACTGCCGTTTGAATGGCTCCGCTGTCATTCCCGACGCGCGCGCATAGCGCGCGATCGGGAATCCAGAGCAAGACCAACGTTCTTGGATTGGCTCTGGATTCCCGGTCAGGCCTTCGGCCTGCCGGGAATGACAAGGCCTGAGCGAATGTATCAGACGGAATTCGTATCACTTGTCGTCCTTTGCGCCGAGCGCGGCGATCTTCACGATGCGGTAGAGGCCGCTGTCGCTCTCATTGAACCATATGACGAATTCCGTCCCGACCTTTACCGTCGCTTCGCGCAGGTCCGTTCGCCAGCTCTCGCCGCGCCCAAAGTCGATACGCCCGTCGCGGCGCAGGACGAACGGGCGCGCGCCATCGCCGTCGAGCGTGAATGCGCCAAAAAGCTCCCATGTCGAAACGATGCGCATGTTCTCGATCCGCACATCTATCGTCATCGGCGCTTCCCTTGGATCATCGCGCCAGAGCGCCAGAATGCGCCGATCTTGCGGGTCGCTCATGTGGCGCGGCGCTGCAGCAAACAGGCGTCGCCGTAGGAATAGAAGCGATAGCCGCTTGCGATCGCATGCGCGTAAGCCGCCTTCATGCGCTCGAGGCCGGCGAATGCGGCGACCAGCATGAACAGCGTCGAGCGCGGGAGATGGAAATTGGTGAGCAGCATGTCGACGGCACGAAATCGATATCCCGGCGTGATGAAAATGCCCGTGCGGTTGGCATAAGGCAAAATCCTGCCGGCGTCGTCCGCCGCGCTTTCCAGAACGCGCAGCGCCGTCGTGCCGACAGGGATGATCCGGCCGCCCTTCGCCCGCGCGTCGTTGAGCGCCTGAGCCGTCGCCGCGTCGATCCGCGCGAATTCCTCATGCATCCTGTGCTGGCTTGTGTCTTCCGCCTTCACGGGAAGAAAAGTGCCGGCGCCGACATGCAGCGTCGCGCGATGCAGGCTGACGCCGCGCGCTTCAATCGCCGCCAGAAGTCGCGGGGTGAAATGCAGGCCGGCGGTGGGGGCGGCGACGGCTCCCGCCTCGCGGGCAAACATCGTCTGATAGTCCGTCTCGTCCTGCGCGTCGGCCGACCGCTTGCCGGCGATATAGGGCGGCAGCGGCATCTCGCCTGCCTGCTCGATCGCCATGTCGAGCGCCGGCCCGCGAAGCTCGAAAGCTAGCGCGATCTCGCCTCCGTCGCCTTTTGCTTCGACGCAGGCGTCGAGCTCGCCGCCGTGGCCGACGAACCGAATGCGATCGCCGACGCCAAGCTTCTTCGCCGGGCGCATCAGCGCGCGCCAACGGGAGGCGTCGAGCCGTTCGATCAGAGTCGCTTCGACATTTGCGCTCAATGCGCCGCGCAGGCGCCGACCGGAAAGGCGCGCGTGAATGACCCGGGAATCATTGACGACTAGCGCATCCCCCGGCTGCAGATAGTTCGGCAAGTCCAGCACGCGGCGGTCTTCAAATCCGCCATTCTCCGGCACGACCAGCATAAGCGCGCTGTCGCGCGGGCTCGCCGGCCGCAGGGCGATGCGGTCTGATGGTAGCTCGAAGTCGAAGAGATCGACGCGCATCTAAGCTCATATGAAGATGGCCGGGACAGGCCCGGCCACATCGCGCGTCCGCCAAAGCAAGGACGTTAGCCCAGCGTCGCCTTGACGATTTTGTCGGGATCTTTCACCGGCTCGCCGCGCTTGATCTTGTCGACATTCTCCATTCCAGAGACGACTTCGCCCCAGACCGTATATTTATTGTCGAGGAAGCGCGCATCGGTAAAGCAGATGAAGAATTGCGAATTGGCGCTGTCGGGGCAGATCGGAA
>JBFXJV010000056.1:0-12590 GCA_050174515.1 Methylocystis sp. | reverse complement strand
TTTAGAACAATAGCTTACCGGCTCAAAGTCGCTTCCTGACTGTGTCAGATCGGCGTGTATAAGCGCCCTATAAGCAGATGGAGAGCCGCCTATGAAACCCGAACAAGACTCCCCTTCCCGCCGCAACATCCTCGCCACCGGCGCCGCCGCAATCGGCGCTACGGCCGTCGCCGCTCCCTTGGCGATGGCGGGCGCGCCATCCACGAACATCGATGCTCTTTGGGCTGAATTTTCGTCCCTAGGCCCGATGATAGCCGCCGCCGACGCGCAGGTTGCCGCCGCAACTGACGCCATGCCGGCATGGGCGGCGCCAGGTCCGAGTTGTATTTCCGCCGATGGCTCTTTCACCGGCGCCATAGTGAGCTGGCCGCTAGACACGACCGTCGCGCCGCCAGAAGAGCCGGGTGCCTATCGCGTCGTGCGCGTATCGTCGCGCGAGCTCCAGTCTAGGTTCAAATTAGATCAGTCGATGGGCTGCTCAGACGCTAAGACGATTTACGTCAGCAGGCTGCGCAAGCTTGCTCGGCTGCGGATGGATCAAAAAATTGAGCGGGAGAGAGTCGGATTGCCGGAACTCGAGTTGCGGCTTGACGCGCTGCGGGACCGCCGAGACGACGCGGCCTTCGCTATCCTCGGCGCGGTGGAAGCTTCCCCAAATGCGGTCGCCGCGAAGATTATCATCGCCGCGCTTTTCAACGCGGACAAACAAACCGATCCTGAAATAGTCACGGTTGATTTAGGCTACCTAACGAGCGCGCTGACGGCGCTGCAGCCGAGCCTAACCGGCAAGATCGCCCTGGACGTCGCTGACTTGCTGAAATGGGGCGACTCATGAGCGCCCGTCGCCGCATTCCCCTCTGGCGGATCATACTCGCGACCGAGCTGATAAAGGCGGCGCGACTCTGCCTCTGGCTCGCCCGCGTTACCGATCGGTATCAGGACGCCTTCTTTGGGCTCGCCAGCCGCATCATCGGCGGCGCCGAGCGCTGCGCCAGAATGCCTTGGAGATGAGGCGCAAATAGGCCCGGCGGGCTTTTCTCCCCCGCCGCTGGAATGCCTGGGGCTGCCCTAACCACACCGAATCTCGGAGTTTCTGATATGGCTGAACACGAAAAAACACGAACCGACGCGCCGAGCCTCGCCAATATTCTTGAACGCCTTGGCGAGGCTGGCGTCGATCGCCGGCTGACGAGCGAAGTCGCGGACATGATCTTCCGTGAACGCGCCGAGGCGAGCGCGAAAGCAGCGAGGCTTTTCTATACCGGCAACTCGGAAAAGCCGATTGAGCAAATCGAATTTTCGGATCAACTCGACAAAATGAAGAATAGAGCATGGGGGCTTGTGGGGGCCATAGCCGATCGGCTCGAAGACGATGACGACGCCTCCGCCGATGGCGTCAGGCAGTTATCAATGGACGTCGCGAAAGGGATCGAGCGGCTGTCGGAAGCCTATTCGGCGGAATACGCACTTGGCCGGCGCGGCATCTGAACGCCGCCCCAGCGGCTGCCTTGGCAGTTGAATTGAACGAGTCGGCGACGTAAATTGAATGCAATCGCCGGATTAATCCCACCGGCCAAGGAACGCCCCGACCGTGGATGTAACGGCGGGGCGTTTTGCATATGGACAGGATCGCCGCCCTGTGGCTTCCCGCCAAAAAATTCTTCTCAGCGCGTCCGCTTTTGACTCGACTCGGTCATTCCTAAGGGCTCAATCTTTGCTGAAATTCCCCTCGATTTTTGCGCCTATCTTTTTCATGCCGCGACCTCCTGAAAAACTTAAGGGGCGCGCCACTCGTGCGAAAGTCTTGATTTTTGCGCGACCGGGGTCGAACCAACCAATGGGAGTTCTAACCGTCGCCGTGCTGAGAATCGCCAAACGGGTCAAAGTTCGGCGATAACTTCATGAATTCGTCGAAGCTTTTCATGTCTTCCGGTGATGGTACCGTCCTGTCCACAGCGAGGGAGCGCAAGCGGTCGGCGACATCTCGGCGTTTAAGCTCTCCAAGGATGATTCTTCCTTTGCTGAGCTCGTAGGACATGCTGCCCGTCCACATATCAACCCGGCCAACACCCGGTGCGCGAGCTAGCTGTTTTTCCTTCCCGGAGACTTGGTGCTTCGCAAGAGCGACACGCAGAAATTCGAGTTGTCCGAACAGGACGTGTGTTCTGGCAAGATCGTCAGCAATCCTAGCCAGGATGGCGGAATCAGCCGAGACCAGCTTGAGGAGGCCAATGAAAGCCTCTTGCGCCAGGTGCGGATAGCCGCGCTCCTTTTCGAGTGACGCAATTTTAAGCGGCAGCCCGCCGTTTGCTGCCCACTTCTGTATGTCTTTCGCTCGCTCTCGCCAAGTTCGGAGCAGCTCGTAAATTGCAAACAGCCACATTTGACTTAGCGCACCTAAAAAGAGTTCGCTTTCGTGATCTCTTTCGTCCTCCGCGAAGCGCGAGTTCCGCACTCTCTTTTCGAGCCCCATCAGCCACTTGTCGACCATGCTGACGTTGAGCGCTTGGGTGCGTAGGTAGGCGTCTTCGTCCAGTACGGCCAACCCCCGCAGCGCCGAAAAAAGTTCATACCCCTCGATCTCATCAGGGTCGCGGGGCAATGGATCGTTCCGATCATCCTCTTGATTGTCGAACGAATTTTCCACGGCTGCTTTCCCTGTCTCCGAGAATAGCGCGGCGGGAGGAAGGGTGTCATCATGGCCGCCGCCGACTCCAAGGCGAGGCGCGCTCTTGCTTGCCGGTTGTCGCCTCGTGAGTACGATCTCTCAAAAGTCCCAATGTTTTAGCGCAAAAGCTGTGTTCCAAAATGCTTAAGTTCTGCAAATCCAGCTAAGTATTGAGAGGCGTGTGCTCAGGTTCCTGCTTTGGCTGCGCCATCTTCTCGCCCTTTGAGATAAGCGGCTCGCAGCAGATTCATAAGGGTGGAAAAGCGCCTTCGTTGCTCCGCCGTTGGGTTCGACCTGACAAATTGGGAGTTAAAATATGCCTTTACGTCAGCGTCGACCGGCACCGCAACCTTGTGGTCATCGAGGTCGAAAGTGATCGTGGACTTTTTCCCTGACATGAAAGTTATTTCTGTTATGCTGATCTTGAATTCTTTTGCCATTTTGCGTCCCTCGTCAATGGCGGCTTGAGCGTGTCCATACCCGGACAGGGGCAGTTTATCGAACAGTGAGCTTGGCGCATAATTGCCCCTTATGGAACCCGAACGAAGGTCTGGAAGTGGTGCCTAGCGGACTCCATCGTCGCGGCTGTCTTTGAGGGCCTGCCCCCATTAAGTTCGGATGGTCGTCGTCTGCGGCCTGAATGCTCCCCACGACCTCGACCGTCTGCGCCGCCATTGCCCGCGCGACGGCCTTGGGGTCGGCGCCAGAGAGGCGGTTGACGAGTGCGCGCCGGGCCGACTCGTCTACGAAATAAACATGGGCGAGCGCGACGCCGTTGGTCTTGCTACTCTTCCTCAAGATCCTCCACCCGCAATATCTCTCCAGCTTTTCCTTGGATCATGTTTAATGCGTCTCTATAAAGGAATGGCACCCAAAATGTTGGGGCATCTCTTGTCCCTCGCTCCTCAAAGAATCCTAATTCCACAAGGTTTCTGGCCTTAGATATAGCCTGGACATCTGTGCATCCCCACAGGTCTGATAAACTTCTAGGTGTTTGTTCGGTTTTCTGCCCGTCTAGTTGCGATACAATACTTCTTTCTTGCGGGTATTCTGCATAAAGATATTGATTCAGGCGCGCTTTTGAAACTATTGGAAGTGCTTTTTTAAACACGCTCCTATCAAATAATTCATTTCCAGGCGGCAGCATCCCACCTTGCTCAAGCCGTTTCGCTTCTTCTTCTCTCAGGCAGTTAAGCAGATGAATTAATTCCCTTGGGGCGGTCTTTTTGGTTCCGTCGGCGCACCGAGTAATCATCCATTTTAGAGTTTTAGCCTTTTGTGGACCTTGCTCAATTTGAGACGGAAAAAGAGTTTCGAACAGTCGTTCTTGGTTTGCTACATTAGACAGCACATCGTCGCGATTAATATTGAACTGATCAACTATCTCATTGTTACTAAGGACACGCTTCATGAGTAAGTTTAGAAGAGATGATGTATTCCAATCTAATAAAACATATCTTACTATATGACTAGCTTCCCGGAATCCGCCTTCTGTAATCCGCTTCCAGATATCTTCTCTAATGAAGATCTTCATATAAATATTGTCAAACCCCTTTAAATCTCCGTATACGCGCATAAGCGCTCTAAGAGCGTTAGCTTCTAGGTCGTGGTTTTCAGTGAATGCTACGTCAAGACGATCAAGCATTACCCAGACATTGTAGTTTTGTCTTACCAATTCAGCGCTTAAGGCTGAAAGCATGTCGTCTAACGACAACGACCCACGACGTTTTGCTTCGGGGAGAGGTTCGCCAATCGAAATTTTAGTCTCTAATTTAGGTAGCCCGGTTAGCTCATCAACAGTCGTGTCATTTTCAATTTTCAGTGACCTCATCAGCGCCCGAACTTTCCGCTGAACGGCAGCGAGCAATGATGAGAGCGAATTGTCAGACTCAAGCAAGCCCTCATCCTCAAGTAATAAATAAACCTTGCGCGCCTCTCCAATAATATTGTTCTTACGCATATCCTTAGCTATAATAGCAATTATGTATAGCTTCCAAAGAATTATGAACTCGGCTTCCGAAGCTGGCGGCTCAGTTACAAGGCCTCTGAATACAGTGTCTCCTCGCGGGTTTTCACCCGCAACGAGAATAGTTTTCCTTTGGAAAAATATGGACTCGCGCTCTGTCAGCAACGAGTAGATGGCGCTTTTTCCTGAACCTTTTTCTCCGCGAATTATGTCAATCTCGTTGTTGGCGATTCTTCTCCATTGGTCAGTTTCAACAAAATACGTAGCAAGTTCGCGCCGTTCGTCTTCAGCTACTTGGCTGCCGAACGAGATGTGCCGCAATAATTCCTTACGCTCCATAGTGAGCCTCACCTGTTCAAGTGAGAGAACGTTATGCCGATTCCTTATCCTCGGGAACGGTCTTGGGGCGGTAATCATTCCCCCCTCCGCGCGGCTGTGGCCTTTGCGCCATAATTCTGCATGAACACCGGTCGAAACATCGGCTTCTCGGCGAGCCTGGTCGCTCTCACGTCCAAAGCGCCAACCGTCCGAGCCGCTGCCCGTTCACAAAGACGGGCTTTCGCTCGCCCTGCTCAATCGGATCGATGGGCGCGACCAGGCGACGATGGGGGCGATCGACGTCACGACACCATGTCCGCACCGTCTCATGGCTCACGCCGACTGCCGCCGCGGCTTCCCGCAATTTCAATCCTAGCGATACGAGCTCAATGGCGCGCTCGCGCTGTTCTGGCGTGGTTGTCCGGCGGCGGTCGGCTGTCATGATTTCAGTGGCCCGCCTTCGTCGCATCGCGCAGCCTGTCGGCGAGCGACCCGCCGATGTCATTGAGCGTGTCGACGGCATTTTCAGGCCCGGCAGCCGCGGCAATGAAGCAGGCGCAGGCGTCGATCACGCCAGAAAGCACACCAACAGCGTCCGCCGCGCCGACGTCGCGCTCAATGTTGGAGATCAATTCATGCGCCGCGCTCGCGCCGATTTCGACAAGCGCAGCGGCTCGCTCGGCTTCGGTCGTGCTCTCGTCCGACATGGCGTCACTCTTCCATCGTCGTCCCGACGTCGCCACGACGCAGCGCGCCGCGTGCGTCGATCCGCTGATCAATTTTTGCGTCGAATAGCGGCGAAGGTTCGATGACGAGGCGCTGCGTGATTTCTGCCGAGCCTTTCAATTCCGCCTCGGCTTTGATCTTCCCATCCTGGCCAGGGCGGCCGATCAATTGCAGAACGCGCGTGTCGAGCTCCCTCCACGCAGATTTGGCGTCGCCGATGCGCGCGTGCCAAGCATTTTTGACGTCGTTAAAGCCCGTAAGTGACTCTTTAGACAAGACACTTTCGGGAATGTCCGAACTGATCGGCGGCTTTGATATTTGCCCGCGGCTATTTTCGACAAATCGCGCCCAGTCGTCCTTAAATGGCGCGATGGGGTTTCTTGGGCCGCCCAAAACCGCCGACTCGCCGAGTTCGGGTCCAAACTGAGGACGCACCTCGATCTGCTTCGTTGTGTTCGCCCAAAACTCGGCCATTTTCTTGGACGCATAGATAATCGATGGAACGAATTGGCTTCCGAGAATCGATCCAGCGTTCGTCGCTTGCGCGGACATCGACGTCAGTGCAGTACCGAGGTCTGACTTCTCGATTTCCCTAGCCTGACTCAGGTCCATGGCCTCCCGCGCCTTTTTGCGGTCGCGCTCGATGTTTTCAGATTGCTCGACAAAACGCTTCGTGACTTCGGCGGCGGTCATGTCGCTAAACAACGAGCCCGCGATTTGCGATTGCTTGCCGACATCCTTCACGCCCTTGCGTTCAAGCGCCGGAACTAGCACTTCCCGGGTCCAGAGATATGGGTCGCTCGCGGCAAGGTCGCGCTGGATGATATGGCCTCCCTTCATCAGGCCGTAGGTCGCCAACTTTTTCTTGGCCTGTTTGTCCAGCCGTTCGTCGACAATATTCCTCTGGAACGACGCCAGCATTTCGCCCGTCGTCGCGCCGCCGCTGCTCTGAATTAAACTCGGCACGACGCCGGCAGAAAATTCTGGCGAGTATTTCATCGCCGCGCCGTGCGACTTTTTGGCATATTCGCTTAATTCAAGCGGATTAATGACTCCAGGAAACGCGCCCTGCACCTTGGCGTAAGAATTCGCGAAGCGCTTGAAACTTTCCGAGTCCCCGGTCGCGCCGGAAAGATCGGCCACGCGTGTAAAGTCGTTTAGCTGCTTGTTGATATCGCCGCCGGGGTCGAGCCGCTGGAGGACGACGCGAAGCTGTGCCAGCGTGTCGCCGATCGCCAGAGCGCCCTCCGTCGAGCCAACAATTGTCCGCGCGTCGCGCAACATTGCCTCGGCGTCGGTGCGGGTAATTGAGCGATGCTTGTCCGAAATTATGCCGCCCGCAACGGTAATTTCTCGCCCTTCCTTCGCCGTAATGCCGGCAATGCGCCGGCTCAACTCTTCCCCCTCTCGCGCGGAGCCGGCTGTAATGACCTTCTCCGCCAACGATTTTGCGGCAGCGGCAACAGCCGCGGTTCCAATCACCGAAGCTGCAATTTTGGACAGATAGGCGACGTCAATGCCGCGCATTGTCGCCGACGCTGCGGTGACGGTCTGGTGCAGCCGCGCGCTGCCCATCTGCGCGATACGGGCGCGCGCCTCAATATTCTGCAAATTCAGCCGACCTACTGACGACATGCGACTCGCCATGCCGTCCATGCGGCGCGTAACGTGCGCAGCGGTTCGCTCGATATTCTGGAGATTTCGAGTGATCGTGGAAAACGCTGCGCCTGTTTGGTCTTTAGCGCCAATCTTCAGTTCTGCGGATAAAGTTTTTGCTGCCATTTCACTTCCCCTCAAGTGCGCGCAGCAAATGTTTCTCAACGGCTGCGCCAAACAGTTTGTCGACGTTTCGATAGAATGTCGCTTCGGCCTCGTTCTTTACCATTTCATTCGGGATTGCCGTCGCGTACAGCTTCTTTACGGGCAGACGGGCCCGCCCTTGTCTGACGAAGACATGCGAGCCCGGGCCGAACCAGCTATGCGCCAGGACGATCCGCCCCCGCTTGGCGGTCGTGACGCTGACGCCCTTCGGCGTCTTTCTGGGGGCGAATTCCTTGCGGCTAAGCATGACGTCCCGAGCGATGATTTTGTATTCACCTGCGCCGGCGCCGAGCGCGCGTTTCGTCTTAATGACTTGTCGAACGCGCGCTTGCTTGACTCCGGTCTGCTTAGCGGTCGCCTTGATGACCTGAGTCCGCGTCTTGCCTCCGACCTCGTCGAGAGCGCGGCCAACCGCGATAAATGACCGAGCGCCAGCTCTTTCGAAAAGCTGCGAGAGTTTCTTGTCGAATTGAATGGAAATCGAGATTCCGGACATTAGCGCTCCATCAATTTCAGATACTCTTTGTGATGTGCGTCGCGCATTAATCAGCCTCCAATCTTTCGGCAGTCTTCGAGGCTCAGCCATTCGCCGCGTGGCTCTTGCCCGAGAAATTTTGTCATGACCGTCTCCCCCGCCTCGATCGCCTTTTTGTGGGCAAGCGCGCGAATGCGCTCGGCCTGCTCATCCGGCACGCCGGCTTCCTTCGCCGCTGCTACTGCAATGGCTGGAATGTGCGCAAAGAGCAGGCCGAGCGCGATATTGACAGCGAGAGTCACGGGATTGTCGTCGTCATCGTCGCTGCGCTTCTGAGTTTTCGCAGCGGCAAAGAGTCCCTTCGAGCTTGTCGTCGCATCGACATTGCGTCTGATCCATTCGAGCGCTTTTTCGCGGTCGAGCTTTCCATCGCTGCGTATTGGCATTCCCTGATTAGCGTATTGCGTGACTCTGCCGCGAGTTATTCCCAACTCGGCGGCAAGTCCTGCCTTCGTAATAATCGTCACGGTCGCGGCCTCATTTGACATTGTTTAGAGTTGAGAAAATCTTGCATAGAGCGAAAAGCCTCGGTTCTGCGGCCCGCCTCTGGCCGGGAAACGCCGAAGAACCTAGGAGGCATTTGCGGCGCGCGATTCATCAAGCGCCATGCCCTCTCTGCGGTCGCTGTTTTCGCTCGTCAGCGGTCTGCGCTGCGTCGCTCTGCCCGTGTTCGCCCGCGATTATCTCCAATGCCCTGGCAGGGAATCGCTCTTGCGGCGTCGTATCTGAGAGCGCACGCAACTCGGTGACGATGGCGCGGGTGGAGGCGCCGGGGGAGCGGCGGAGGCGGCGCAGCAAAACGCCAACAATGATCGTCACACTGTCCAATTCGGATGGGTGCGGCGACGAGGCGCAGAGGAGGCGCGACAGCTCGAGGAGGCGCGCTTTGTCAACGGTGTCTAAATCGCCCATGGGCTCATCATTGTGTGTGTTGGCCGGCGGCAACGGAGAAGGTGCGCCGCCGCCGGCCTTGTCGCGTGATAGGAGAACAATCAACGCGAGACCACGCGCCCGACGACGCGCTTAGCACTGCCGAACTCGACAGCCCGTGCATAGGCAAGGAAAACCTCGAGCGAAGGAAATTCACGCCGCACCGCCTCGCTCGTATTGTATTGCGAAATAAGCTGCACGCGCGTCGAGCCACCGTGAATTAGAGGCTCGCCGGCCGTGATCACGCGCTTGCCTTCTGCCACGAGACGGCAGTGTCGCCCCTTCGCGTAAGCTTCGACATACGCCGCCTGCGCGCGGCCTGGCCAGGAGGCGAAGCCGGCGGGCTCTGCCTCGTCGAGTACGCCGGCGCTTCCGCCGAGGCGAGCCGCTTGGTCAACTGAAATGATCATGCTGTTCTCCTAGATTTGATGATGGGCGCGCCGCCGGACGAAGACGACAGCGCGCCCGCCAACGCCGGAAAGGAACTAACGGCGCTGGGATTCGCTTTCATTCGGCAGCCTCGCGCCCGAGAGTGGTTCCGTTGAAGGGCCGGCGCGGCGTTTGTGTGCCGCTGCACGAGCAGGCGGCGGCGTCACGCAGTCGCCGGCCCTCGAGGTATCCATCCCAGAAATACCCCTGAGCGCGCGGCGGCCAGCGCGATAAATCGCGCGGCGGAGCTTCGTCGGCGCGACCGGCGACGCGGCCCGCTCGTTTGGCTGCGCAATTGTCGATCATTCGGCCGCCGCCGACATTGGCGCGCTGTCGCGAAGACGCGCGGCTTGCTCCCTCAACGGGGAGACGATGATCTGATCGGCGGCGTCGGCGGTCGGCGGGATCGTGCACTCCTCGCCGACAAGCCCCGGATTGAAGCGCGAAAGCATCCCGTCGCGAGAGACGAAGACGTTCAATACCCTTTCGACAGAAGCGGGCCGCGCCGATCTCGTGCGGGGCTGGATCATTTCGAACATGGTAGGAGCCGCGACGTAGAGGCCCGAGGCGAGAACGGCGCGGGCAACGTCTTCCGGCGACGCCGGGCGGGTCATGTGATCGGCGTCGACCAGAACGCCGGAATCTGAGGGAATGACCTCGACAAGTTTCGTGAACGCGCCGCCGAGCACGTCGATAGCGGCGTTGATCGCTTTCACCCTCTCTTCGATCGCGGCAGCGTCTTTTTCTAGCTGCGCCGCGCGGCGTTGGCGGACTGTGGCGTCTTTCGCTGCCTCGATGCGCTCGACGAGTTCCAACTCGGCGAGTTCGAGCCGTTCGAGACGAATTTGGGCAAGAGCAGCGGCGGCATCAAGGTTGGCGATTTCTGCATCGGTCACGTCCGAAAGCAAGGCGTCGGCACGCCGCTGGCCATGCGATTCAACGATGGAATTGACCTCTTTGAGTTCGGCGCGAAGCCTTTCGAGGCTGGCTTCAAGTTCGCCGATCTGGCTCGCCGGGGAGCCCTTTTTCACTTTCAAAAAGTCGATGATACCCACTGCGTTCGCTCCGGTGCGTCTTCACGAATCAACTCGCACGATGCGCGATGCAGTTTCAAAGCGGTCGGCTGCATAGATTGTGGCAATGTCAAAAATTGTACGCCAACTCAATGACTTGCCGTCGCGCGAACGTGCGAGCCGATGCAGAGCTTTTCGCTTTGTGGTCGCCGAATCGGGGAGCGTCCAAAGTTCGCGCTCCCGTGGCCATGCGTTCGAGAGATAACTTGCGTAATCCTTCGCAAGTGCTTTCGAGCGCGTCGTCTGTAAGCCGCGGTAACAAGCCCAAACCTCGCGAAAGGCTGCATCGCGCTCCTGCGCTTCGAGGCGCCGGGCTTGCTCTTCCTCCAGTTCGGCCCGAAGCCGGAAATAGGCCGCTAGGCAGAGGCGCCTCTCGACTTCAGCCGTCATGCGGTCGCCTTCACGTCGCCGCGCTGCATCTCAGGCCGGACCCAGCCTTCGGAAAGCGCGATTTCGAGCTTGTCGTCGGGGAGCTTGGTGAGTTCGTAGAGGGTTCCCCAAGAGCCGGGCAAATCGCGCATGTGTGCGCGATTTGATATTGTCTGGTGGGAAGATATCGCCATGAACTTTCGCGCCGTTTGCGGCGTGCACCTAACCGGCTCCGGCAGCGGGTCGGTTTCTGCAGCTTCTTGCAGTCGGCGCATACCGGCTTGTGCGGATGTGCCGGTGGGCGCTTTTGTCCTTTCTTGTATATTATCCAAGGAAGGAGTTAGCCGACCTTTCTCGTCCCGTTCGTTCGGGTTCCCCGCCTTTTGCTTCGTGGCCCCGCACCACAACGCAAGCACGTCGGGACGGTCGATGATCAGATTTTCGACGATCTCGCATGAGGCGCCGACGCCTACCTGGCGCAGCGCGGCGATCGCCTTGATGATGGCGGCGCGCGGCGTCATGCGGCGCCCCCATTCAGTATGGCGGCAACGCGTGCGAGGTGCGCTTTCTCGGATTCTTCGGCGGCCTTGGCGACGCGCAGCGCGTCCGCCGGCAGATACGCCTCTATGGCGTCGCGCAGGATTTGCCGAAGGATATGCGCCGGCATGGCCTCTGCTTCGACGGTACGTTCGACATGAAGCGCGCGCTTGTCGGTCGCTTTGCGCGGCTTCTCGGGTAGGTCATATTGCCGGATTTGCTCCTCGGTTATGCCGAGCCGGACGAAACTAAATTGAATCGCCGGGTCCAAGTGTCGTCGGAGTTCATTTTCCAGCGCTATATCGATCAGCACGCCGGCCGGATCGTAGTCGCCGATGTAGAAAATGACGACAGGATCTCGCGTGTCATCCGTATAGGTCGTGACGGTATCGTTCAGCTCCTGCGCAGCTTCATGAGCGAAGGAAATGGATGAGAAACCGCCGCAGGGATAAAGCGACACCGCCAGCTCGCTGCAATCGGCTTGGATGACGCTGGCGATGCTGCGCGATTCGCACCACACTTCGACCCTAACCTCGGCGCGCTCCCATAGGTCCGCCCGGTAAATCCCGTGCATCCGTGAGATGAAATCGCCCGCTCCGGAGAACGTGCGGACGAAATAGCCCCGGCGGCTCATGTCGGAAATCCATTCATACGGGACAGCGCCGGAGCGCCGCAGCTTCACGAGCCGCGCTTGGACCTGCTGGTAGCCGCGATCCGACTTTTCGACAGGTTCGGCGAGGCGCGGATTCGTCATGCGGTAAAAAACATGACGAATGGATTGCGGATGATCGGCGCGCAGCAAGGCGACCATCTGCTGATCAAGCTGCTCGACTTGCGCGCGGGTGCGGCGGCGGCGTTTAATCGGGCTGGCCTGATAAATCTCGGCGGCGCTCATGCGTAAGCCGCCTCCGCCGTTACGGTCGCCGCCCTTCTTCGCTCTCGGATCGCTTCGGTGAATGCAGCAGAAACAATCGCCCACTCCGCCGCACTCGTCGTCGGCAGGCAGTAGCAGGCGCGCAGCAAGGCTACCTCGCTACGCGTCGGCAGACCGTAACGCCGGACCCAATTCGCGTGCGCCATCGCATAGGCTTCGACGCGCATCGCGCGCGCGGTCGGGGCCATAGCCGGGGCTGGGTCGGGGGCTATCTTGGGGCGGGGAGTTGGTCCTTTGGGACATTCTCCCGACCGCCCACCCCCTGAATATATTATAGATGGTTC